>JBFMDE010000012.1:0-32499 GCA_040754215.1 Chloroflexota bacterium | reverse complement strand
GAATTGACTGTGCTAGACTACCTACTTAGCGCCAAAATCGCAGTTGGCTTGGCTCGAGTCTCGCAAGGCCAGCTGGTTCAAGCCGAAGCGAGCCTGGCAACAGGCAATGGTTCGGCGGGTAACTGGGTGGCTTTTTGATTGGGTGCGGACTCCGTTTCCCGTGACCTGAGGGGTGTGGTGGGTGATGCTTGTTGCGTGAGGCAGACTCTGGTAAGCGAGCTGTGGATTGACCGGCGGAGTGGATGAATGCCAACTATTAGTCAGTTAGTACGAAGGGGTCGGAGCAAGGTGGCCAAGAAGACCAAGGCTCCGGCATTACGGATCACGCGTAATGCGCTGAAGAACCGCACTGTGCATGACCGTGGTTCGCCGCAGAAGAGGGGGGTTTGTGTTCAGGTCAAGACCATGACCCCGAAGAAGCCCAACTCTGCACTGCGCAAGATCGCACGTGTCAGGCTGACGAATGGCATTGAGGTGACGGCATATATACCGGGGGAGGGGCATAACCTGCAAGAGCACTCAGTGGTGCTTATCCGGGGTGGTAGGGTCAAGGACCTCCCTGGGGTGCGCTATCACATCATTCGTGGGGCACTGGATGCTGGGGGTGTAGTGAACCGCAAGCAGGGGCGCAGCAAGTACGGGGCGAAACAACCCAAGGCAGGGACACAGGAAGCAGCCTAGGTCAGGAAGACGGGACATATGCCAAGGCGAGCGAGAGCGGTAAGAAGGTCGGCGGTGGCCGATGCAAAGTACGGGGACCCGGTGGTCGCACGGTTCGTCAACAAGGTGATGATGCGTGGCCAGAAGGCCACCGCTGAGAGGGTCGTGTACGGAGCGATGCAACTTGTCGCCGAAAAGACCAAGAAGGACCCTCTTGAGGTATTCAACCGGGCGATCAAGAATGTTACGCCATTGGTAGAGGTGAAGCCGCGCCGTGTGGGTGGCGCTACATATCAGGTGCCAGTTGAGGTCCGGCCGGAGCGAGGCATGGCGCTGGGAGTGAGGTGGCTCCTGGCGGCTGCCAGGAGTCGGGGCGGCAAATCAGCCTGTGAGAAACTTGCCTCGGAACTGGTGGATGCGTCTCAGGGTCAGGGAGCAAGCATCAAGAAGCGCGAAGATACGCACAAGATGGCTGAGGCTAACAAGGCCTTTGTTCACTATAGATGGTAAAGAGTCGTTTGAATATCAGCCGCAACGCTGACGCGTTGCAAGACCCCGAGCGCCCTAGGCTCGGGGTCGGGCCAGAATCTAGCAGGGCAATGGCACGCGCCTTTCCGCTACAACTGATCAGGAATATTGGCATCATCGCGCACATTGATGCTGGTAAGACCACGCTTACCGAGCGGATACTGTATTACACCGGCCGTACCTACAAGATAGGGGAGGTGGATGAAGGTACCACGGTGATGGACTGGATGGACCAGGAGCGTGAACGTGGCATCACCATCACCGCGGCCGCAACCACCTGCCAGTGGCAGGCATATCGTATCAACATAATTGACACACCCGGCCATGTGGATTTCACCGCTGAGGTTGAGAGGAGTCTGAGGGTCCTGGATGGGGGTGTTGTGGTCTTTGACGGGGTGTCCGGTGTGGAGGCACAGTCGGAGACCGTGTGGCGGCAGGCTGACAAGTACGGTGTGCCCAGGATTTGCTTCATCAACAAGATGGACCGTGTTGGAGCCGACTTCGAGCACTCGGTCGCCAGTATCAGAGAGAGGTTGCAGGCACGGCCACTCCCGGTACAGTTGCCTCTGGGCAGTGAGTCGGCATTCCGGGGTGTGATTGACCTTATTGACGAGAAGGCGTGGAGCTTTCCGGAGAGTGCTGATGAGACACCCTCGGTTGTACCCATACCTGAGGAGGACCGGAAGAGGGTTACTGAGGCCCGGCATAGCCTCGTAGAAACACTGGCCGAGAATGACGACTTGATGATGGAGGCCTATCTGGAGGGCAGGGAGGTGGACATCGCCGGAGTGAGAGCTGCGGTGCGCCGGGCCACCCTGACAAGGAGAGTGGTACCAGTCTTGTGTGGTACTGCTCTCAGGAATAGAGGCGTCCAACACCTTCTCGATGCTGTCGTTGACTATCTACCTTCTCCTGCGGACATGCTTCCTATCTCTGTGGTCAATCCCAAGTCAGGGGAGCGGGTTCTCCGCGAGGCGAGAGACGAGGCGCCGTTCTCTGCCCTGGCCTTCAAGGTAGTCTCCGACCCCTTCATGGGGAGGCTCGTGTATTTCCGGGTCTACTCTGGCAGGATGAGTGTGGGAGACCATGTGCTCAATGCTACCAGGGGCAGAAAGGAACGCATCGGGCGATTGTTCCTGATGCATGCCAACCGACGCGAGGAGGTCACCGAGGTTGATACTGGTTCCATTGCTGCGACGGTGGGATTGAAGAACACCTTTACTGGCGACACACTATGCGACTTTACCGCGCCTGTGTTGCTTGAGAACATACGCTTTCCGGAGCCGGTGGTCTCAGTGGCTGTGGAGCCCAGGACCAAGGCTGACCAAGACAAGCTGGGTGAGGCCCTGAACAAGCTTGCAGAGGAAGACCCCACCTTCAAGGTCCGCGTTGACCCGGAGACGGGGCAGACGATCCTCTCCGGCATGGGCGAACTGCACCTTGAGGTCCTGATCGAGCGAATGCTCCGCGAGTTCAAGGTCGGAGCCAAGGTGGGCAAGCCGCAGGTGGCCTACAAGGAGACCATCATGGTGCCGGTCAAAGCAGAGGGCCGGTTCATTCGCCAGTTCGGCGGGCACGGGCAGTATGGCCATGTGTGGATTGAACTCGAGCCCGGAGAATCTGGCAGCGGTTTTGTCTTTGTGGACAAGGTGAAGGGTACAGCTATACCCAGGGAGTACATCCCGGCAGTTGAGAATGGTGTCAGGGAGGCGCTGGAGACCGGGGTGTTGGCTGGTTATCCTGTGGTAAATGTGAAGGCAACGGTCTACGATGGCAGCTACCACGAGGTTGACTCCTCAGAGGTAGCCTTCAAGATGGCTGGTTCACTGGCTGTCAAGAATGGCCTCCATAAGGCCAGGCCTATACTGTTGGAGCCAATAATGAGCGTGGAAGTGGTCACACCGGAGGGCTCTGTTGGTGACATAATCGGTGACTTGAGTTCCAGACGGGGTCACATAGAGGGTATGGAAAGCCGTGGTGGCACTAGCGTTATCCGGGCCCATGTGCCGCTAGCAGAGACGTTTGGCTATGCTACTGCCATCAGGTCCCTCAGTCAGGGAAGGGCCACGTACACTATGGAGTTCGAACGATACAGTGAGATGCCTCCTGAGCTGGCGAAGGAGGTCATCGCCAGGTCCACGGGGATGTAGATGACTCGGCAGAAGATTCGCATCAAGCTCAAGGGTTTCGACCACAGGGTCGTAGACCAGTCCGGGGTGCAGATCATTGAAGCGGCGGAGCGGACTGGGGCTGTGGTTGTGGGTCCGGTCCCATTGCCGACGCGCATCGAGAAGTTCTGCGTGACCCGGTCTACCAACATTGACAAGGATTCACGAGAACAGTTTGAGATCAGGATACACAGGCGTCTCATAGATATCCTCGAGCCGACGTCGAAGACCATTGATGCTTTAACCCAGCTCAACCTGCCTTCCGGAGTGCAGATAGATATTAAGCTATGATCAACGGGTTACTGGGCAAAAAAATCGGCATGACACAGGTCTTTGCTCCTGAAGGCAGGATTGTGTCGGTTACCGCCATTGAGGCTGGACCCTGTACCGTCACTCAGGTCAAGACCATGGCCAGGGACGGGTATGATGCAGTGCAACTTGGCTTTGGTGAGGCGAAGCGAGTGAACTCACCACAAAAAGGACATCTGGGCAAGCTGGGCAAACTAAGGTACCTGAGGGAGATCACTGCGAATGATGTCTCGGGCATCGAGGTGGGCCAGAAGGTGGATGCCAGCCTGTTCAATAAGGGTGACCTTGTTGACATCACAGGGATGTCCAAGGGCAAAGGCTTCGCTGGTGGTGTGAAGCGGCATCACTTCCATGGCGGGCCCAAGACCCATGGGCAATCTGATAGACATCGAGGTCCTGGTTCGGTGGGCGCCACTACATCGCCAGGGCGTGTATGGAAAGGCCAGCGGATGGCAGGGCACATGGGTAGCGCCAGGGTGACGGTGCAGAGGCTGGAGGTGCTTGAGGCCGACCCTGTGCGGAACCTGTTGCTGGTGAAGGGCGCAGTGCCCGGGCCAAACAGGGGACTGGTCGTAGTCAGCAAGGCCGGGAAGAGGAAGTAGAAGCGTGCAACTCCCTGTTCACAACGTTACCGGTGAATTCGCCGAGAACGTCGAGGTGAGTGACGATGTCTTCGGTGTGCCTCTGCGTGAGGGCGTGGTGCATCAGGCGCTGGTGATGCAGCTGGCCAACAGGCGTCAGGGGACTGTACAGACCAAGACCAGGGCTGCGGTTTCGGGTAGCGGTAAGAAGCTATATGCGCAAAAACACACTGGCCGTGCACGACGCGGGGACATCACTTCGCCCCTCCTTAGGGGCGGTGCCATCGCCTTTGGGCCACAGCCTCGTGAGCATCGGCAGGATATGCCGAAGAGGATGCGGCGGCTGGCGTTGAGATGTGTGCTTTCGGGCAAGGCTGCCGACGGGGGACTGAAGGTGGTCAGTGACCTCGGCCTGGAGGAATCCAAGACAAAGGAACTGGCCAGGATACTGAAGGCCCTGGACATCAGTGGCCCGGTACTGATTGCGACCTCTGAGGTGGAGCCAGGTGTTGTGCAAGCGGCGCGAAACCTCCCCGACGTAAGCACCACACCCGCTGCCTTGCTGAATGTAGCCGATGTCCTCTCGTGTCGCACGTTGCTGATGACGGTTGGGGCGGTGCGTAGAGCGGAGGAGCTCTGGACACCGCATAAGGCACGGCGTGGTGGTGCTGGCCCAGCGGTGCTGGAGAGTTGAAGATGCATCTCTACGAAGTGTTGCGGCGTCCTCTGATTACAGAAAAGGCTACTGTGCTGAAGGAGCGGGGAAAGTATGTATTTGAGGTTGCCGCTGATGCTGGCAGGCAGCAGGTCAAGCAGGCAGTGGAGAAGGCGTTCAATGTCGAGGTCGTCCGGGTGAATGTGGTTACCCTGCCAGGCAAGATGAAGCGTGCCGGTAGAAGGCGGATAGTGACTCCCCAGATGAAGAAGGCGATAGTGACTCTGGCACCCGGTAACAAGATAGAATTCTTCGAGGGCGTTTGACCAATGGGTTCGGTGATAAAGAAGCGGCGCAGGAAGATGAGCAGGCACAAGTACCGGAAGCTGCTCAAGGCAAGCCGCTGGCAGAGAAGGCATAAGTAGCGTTAGTTGGTACGATAAGAGGTGACTGCAATTTGGCATTGAAGACCTATTCTCCTACTTCGCCGGGCAGAAGGCATCAACAGTCGCTGGCCTTCGAGGACCTTACCTCCAAGGAGCCGGAGAAGTCCCTTTTGGCTCCGCTGAGGAGCAAGGCGGGACGAAACAACCGGGGCAAGGTGACGGTGCGCCACCGTGGCGGCGGAGTGAAGCGCATGCTCCGCATCGTTGACTTCAAGCGGGACAAGATTGATGTTGCCGGTGAGGTGGTGTCCATTGAATATGACCCCAACCGCTCGGCTCGTATCGCCCTGGTGCGGTACCAGGATGGTGAAAAGAGATACATCTTTGCACCTGTCGGCCTCAACGTCGGCGACGCCGTGATGAGCGGACCCAGGGCCGAGATAAGGGTGGGGAATGCCTTGCCGTTAAAGGCCATACCTGTGGGCACTACTGTTCACAACCTGGAACTGGAGCCAGGGAAGGGGGCGCAGGTGGTCCGGAGTGCGGGCACTGGCGCGCAGCTCATGGGTAGGGAAGAGGACTATGCGCTGATACGTTTACCCTCTGGTGAGTTGCGTCGTTTCAATGTCAACTGTATGGCCACTATAGGGCAAGTCGGGAATATAGACCATCAGAACATCCAGCTTGGCAAGGCTGGTCGCAGTAGGCTTCTGGGGAGGCGCCCGGCGGTGCGTGGCTGTGCGATGTCGCCCAGGGACCACCCGCATGGTGGTGGGGAGGGCCGAAACCCTCGTGGGATGGCGCCCAAGACGCCGTGGGGCAAGCCGACGCTGGGATATCGTACCAGGCGGCGCAAAGCCTCGGACAAGCTGATTGTCAAGCGGAGGAAGTAGCAGGTTAGGCCAGGAGTAAGGGACACATGTCGAGGTCAGCAAAGAAAGGTCCTTTCGTGGATACCAGGTTGTTGGAGAAGATCGAGGCGTTGCGACGGTCTGGGCAGAGCACCGTGGTGAAGACGTGGTCGCGCTCCTGCGTCATCATGCCGCAGATGGTAGGGTATACGGTGGGGGTTCATGATGGCCGACGGCATGTGCCGGTGTTCATTACGGAGAACATGGTGGGACATCATCTTGGCGAGTTCGCGATGACTCGTACCTTTAGAGGACACTCATCGAAGGCGCAGAAGACGGCGCCTGCGGCTAAGAGGCCGTAGTCCTGTGGACTGCTGAGACTGAACGATGAAGGTGAAAGCTGTTAGCAAGGACGTCAGGATATCGCCACAGAAGGTGGGCATGATAACGGAGATGGTGCGTGGCAAGCGCGTTGAAGAGGCCCTTACTATGTTGAAGTTCATGCCATCGCCCGCGGCTCGGGCTGTGGCTAAGACGATAAAGTCGGCGGCTGCAAATGCTGAGAACAACTACCAGATGCTGCCGACTGAGATGAGAATAGCAGACATCTTCGCTGGCAAGGGGCATGTTGCCAGGCGTTTTCGCCCTCAAGCCAGGGGACGGGTGGCCCCGATCCTGAGGCGCGCCAGCCATATCGCTGTGGTTTTGACTGAGGAGAAGGCGTAGATGGGACAGAAGGTTCACCCTGTCGGCTTCAGGCTGGGGATATATCGTGACTGGGTGGCGAAGTGGTACAACGACAAGCGATATGCCGACAATCTCTATGAGGATATGTTGGTCCGACGGACGATCGATTCGCGTGCCCCTGAGGCGGGTATCTCGAAGGTGGAGATAGACCGCCAGGGGAGTGACATTCTGGTCACTGTACACTCGGCTCGCCCTGGAATAGTCATCGGTCGTGGGGGGCAGAGGGTAGAGGAGTTGAGAGGGGCTTTAGAAGCGGCAACCAAGAAGAGGATTCGCCTCACCATCCGCGAGGTCGAGCGGCCAGAGTTGACCGCGGTCCTCGTGGCCAAGAATGTGGCTGAGCAGATCGAGCGTCGGATTGCCTATAGAAGGGCTATGAAGCAGGCCATGTTCAGGACCATGCAGGCTGGTGCTAAGGGTGTGAAGATAAGGTGTGCGGGGAGGCTGGGCGGTGCTGAGATTGCACGCAGGGAGACGATGCATCAGGGCCAGGTTCCACTCCATACGCTTCGCGCTGACATAGACTATGGTTTTGTTGAGGCACGAACAGTGATGGGACGTATTGGCGTGAAGGTCTGGCTATACCGTGGCGAATTCCTGCTTGAGAAGAAGAGGAGAACGGGTGCTACAGCCGAAAAGGGTGAAGTACCGCAAGGTTCATAGGGGACGCCGTATGGGCAAAGCCCATTCCGGCAACACGCTTACCTTCGGCGAGTTTGGGCTTCAGGCTACCGAGTCGGCATGGCTGACCGCTCGCCAGATTGAGGCAGCGCGCCGTGTGATAGTGCGTTTCATGCGGCGTGGTGGCAAGGTATGGATACGCGTATTCCCCGACAAGCCAGTAACCAAGAAGCCTGCGGAGACGCGCATGGGTGGTGGTAAGGGTACACCAGACCATTGGGTGGCGGTGGTGAAGCCAGGACGGATGTTGTTTGAGGCCGCTGGTATTAAGGAGGAGCTAGCCAGAGAGGCCATGCGCCTTGCTTGCCACAAGCTACCTATGGGGGCACGCTTTGTTGCCAGAGTGACAGGTGCCTGAAGATGAAAGCAGACCAGGCTAGAGCACTAAGTGATATTGACCTTCATAAGGAGCTTGAGGCGTCTCGCCGGGAGCTGTTTAACCTGCGTTTGCGAGTGGCTACGAAGCAATTGGCCAACAACCGCGAAGTGTCCAAGACAAAGAGGAAGGTCGCTCGGTTGCAGACCATAATAAGGGAACGGCAGCTCAGTGCCTAGCTACGTTTCAGGGCGATTTCATTGAGAGACCCGAGGTGCACGAGGTGAAAGGTAAGCAGAAGACCAGGGTCGGGCGCGTAACGAGCACGAAGATGGAGAAGACCGTGGTGGTTGCTGTGGAGACACTGAAGCGTCATCCACTCTATGGCAAGACGCTCAGGTCTACCGTCAAGTACAAGGCCCACGATGATGACAGGAGTTGCAGGCTGGGTGACAAGGTGAGGATTGTGGAGACCAGACCCTTGTCCAAGGAGAAACGTTGGCGAGTGGCAGAGGTGCTCGCGAAAGGGGAAGTAGCGGAGGTTCAACCCAAGGAAATCACGGAGTAGGCGCGGGCATTCGCTACTGGTGTGGCGCGTCTGCTTGTTGAAGTAAGGACAGGGATGATTCAGCAATACTCGAGACTCAAGGTGGCCGACAACACTGGGGCACGGCAGATCATGTGTATCAACGTGCTCGGCGGCTCAAAGAGGAGGTATGCACGTATAGGGGACATAATAGTGGCCACCGTCAAGCGAGCTATGCCCGGGGGCGTGGTCAGGAAGGGTGACGTGGTGCGCGCGGTGGTCGTTCGGGTTGCTGCCTCCTACAAGCGC
This sequence comes from Chloroflexota bacterium, assembly GCA_040754215.1. Taxonomy (GTDB): domain Bacteria; phylum Chloroflexota; class Dehalococcoidia; order JACPPY01; family JACPPY01; genus JBFMDE01. The sequence goes on along the minus strand of JBFMDE010000012.1, from coordinate 23,782 downwards.
CGGGACGGTAGTTATATCAGATTCGACGAGAATGCAGCAGTGATCCTCGGTGAGCGGAATAACCCGAAGGGGACCCGCATTTTCGGTCCTGTGGCCAGGGAACTCAGGGAGAAGCAGTTCATGAAGATAGTGTCCCTGGCCCCGGAGGTCCTGTAGCTGGTGCCCTGTAGTTGCGAGTGTTGAGAAGTATGAAGATCAGGAAGAACGACACCGTACTGGTGGTTGCTGGCAAGGACAAGGGCAAGAAGTCCAAGGTTCGTTTCGCCTACCCGGAGAGCGGCAAGGTTATTGTGGAAGGCGTGAATATGATAAAGCGTCACAGCCGTGCTGCGAAGGGGGCAAGGCAGGCTGGAATAATTGAAAGGGAGGCGCCAATCGCTGTTTCAAATGTCATGATGATTTGTAATAAGTGCAATCAGCCAACGCGCATTGGCCACCGTTTTCTTGAGGATGGGAGGAAGGTGAGGGTGTGTGGGGTATGCAAAGAGGTGATCGACTAGCATGGTCAGGAACCAGCCTCGTCTGAAGGAGAGATTCCAGGCCGAAACTGTGCCCCAGATGAAGAAGGAGTTCGGCTATACCAATGTGATGCAGGTGCCGCGCCTGGATAAGGTGGTGCTCAACATCGGGCTTGGAGAGGCGATTACGAACCCGAAGGCTCTGGAGGCGGCGGAGCAGGACCTGGTGGCGATAACCGGACAACACCCTGTGGTCACGCGGGCGAAGAAGTCCATCGCCAACTTCAAGGTCCGGACCGGTATGCCTGTCGGGGTCGCGGTAACGCTACGCGGTCGGCGCATGTACTATTTTGTGGACAAGCTTTTCAATGCGGTGTTGCCCCGCATCCGTGATTTCCAGGGCGTGCCTCGGACTTCCTTTGATGGCAGAGGCAACTACAGCATGGGTCTGAAGGAACAGATAGTCTTTCCGGAAATAGACTACGATAAGGTGGACAGGATACGAGGTCTTGAGGTCACGATTTCGACTACGGCTCGGACAGATGAAGAGGGTAGCCGGCTCCTGGAGCTCTTGGGCATGCCCTTTAGGAGAGCCTGAAGGCGGGCAGGGTTAATGGCGAAGCTATCGAACATATTGAAGGCCAATCGTCCTCCAAAATACAAGGTGCAACAGCATAATCGATGCCGACTTTGCGGCCGACCGAGGGCGTACATGCGCAAATTTGGCATGTGCCGCATCTGCTTCCGCAGGTTGGTCTTGGTTGGTCAGATCCCAGGGGTCAGGAAATCAAGTTGGTAGGTGTGTGAATGGGAGTTACCGATCCGATTGCGGACATGCTCACCAGGATACGGAACGCTGTCATGGCGCGTCATGACTTTGTGCTCATTCCCCTGTCTCAGGCGAAACTCGCGATAGCGAAGACCCTTAAGTCCGAGGGTTTTATCTCTGACTACGAGGTGCTCAAGGGCAGGCCACAGCGGATGATCAAAGTGCACCTGAGGTACGTGGACAAGCAACCTGTGATAGGAGGCCTGCAGCGCGTCAGTAAGCCAGGCCTGCGGGTGTATCTCCGCCGCAAGGAAATTCCCCGTGTCTATGGTGGACTGGGGATCGCGATAGTCTCCACTTCCAAGGGCGTGATGACCGGGAAGGAATGCTGGCACCGTAACATCGGTGGCGAACTACTCTGTTACGTGTGGTGATGACCCTAGAGGCTGGACCATGTCGAGAATTGGGAAAATACCGGTGACCATACCCACGGACGTCGTGGTGGTTACCTCGGGGAGCGAAGTCACTGTGAAAGGACCAAAGGGCGAGTTGACTCGCCGCTTCCATCCCGAGGTTTCGATAAAGGTGGAGGGTAGCAAGTTGACCGTGGAGCCGCGTGGAGAGGACAAGTTTCACCGCTCTCTACACGGGCTGTCACGTACGCTCCTTGCCAACATGGTAGAGGGCGTTACCAAGGGGTTTGAGAAGGGGTTGGAAATCAGTGGTGTAGGCTATCGCGTGCAAAAGGCCGGCAACGACGTAGTGTTACAGGTTGGGTTCTCTCACCCCATCGCCTTTGCTGCGCCACCGGGGATCAGCCTGGTAGTTGAGGGGACGAACAGGGTCAAGGTTCAGGGGATGGATAAGGAACTGGTGGGGGCGACGGCGGCCAAGCTCCGGTTCATTCGTCCTCGCGACCCCTACAAGGGCAAGGGCATCAGGTATGCAGGAGAGAGGGTACAGGTGAAGGCCGGAAAAGCTGGCAAGGCGGCCGTAAAGAAGTAGTAGACATGTCTAAGCTTGACAAGAGACGGTCACGCATACGCCGTCACATCCGCATCAGGTCCAGAGTCGCGGGCACCAGCACCAGGCCGCGCCTTTGCGTATTCCGCAGCCTGAACCATATATATGCACAGCTTGTGGATGACGTGCGAGGCCATACCCTTGCCTCTGCCTCAACGCTTTCACCTGAGGTGAAGAAGAGTTCGAATGGCGGCTCGAAGAAGGAAGCGGCGGCGTTGGTGGGGTCTCTCATAGGGCGACAGGCACTAGAGGGTGGCATCAGAGAAGTGGTCTTCGACCGAGGAGGGTACAGGTACCATGGCAGAGTCAAGGCTCTGACTGAGGCGGCCCGTCAGGCTGGGCTGAAGTTTTGAGGACGCTGGGTCGGCAGGATTTTCGTATGGATGGACTGAGAAACCAGAAGTTGAGCGAGACCGAGGAGCTGGTGCTGAGCGAGAAGCTGGTCCAGATCCGGCGGGTGGCCAAGGTAGTGAAGGGAGGGAAGCGTCTGAGCTTCAGCGCACTGGTAGTAGTCGGCGATAGTCATGGGAGCGTTGGTGCTGAAGTGGGCAAGGCCAGGGAGGTACCTGAGGCTATCAGGAAGGCTGGTGCTGCTGCGAAGAAGCACCTGATCAGAGTGCCCTTGAGGGGTAGTACGATTCCCTATGCCGTTACTGGCATTTTTGGAGCAGCCAGGGTGTTGTTGAAGCCTGCTGCTCCGGGGACCGGAGTGATTGCTGGTGGCAGTGTCCGTGCCGTGCTGGATGCTGCAGGGGTGAAGGACATCCTGAGCAAGTCCCTCGGCTGTGCCAATCCCATAAACGTAGTCAGGGCTACATTGGACGCTCTCGGCAGCCTCAAGGAACCTGAGGAGTGGGTTGCCCGGCGCAAGGGTGTTGCCGGTAAGGGGACCGCCGATGAGTAAGCTACGGATAACGTGGACGAAGAGCGGGATAGGCTACAGCAGGGATCAGAGGGCGACGCTGAAGTCGCTTGGCCTGCGTCGTCTCCATCAGACCGTGGAGCGCGAGGACGGCCCGGCAATACGCGGTATGCTGGTCAGGGTGAGGCATCTGGTACAGGTCGAGGCGGCGTGATGAGACAGCATGAGTTATTGCCTGCTCCAGGTTCGAAGCGCAGGCCCAAGAGGGTGGGCCGGGGTGACGGGAGTGGGCATGGGAGCTACTCTGGCAAGGGATGCAAAGGACAGAAGGCGCGGGCTGGCGTTGGCCCGAGGCCCGGGTTTGAAGGAGGGCAGACGCCGATCATCAAGCGATTGCCAGAAAAGCGTGGTTTCTTCAACGCCTTTGGTAAGGAATACCACGTAGTTAATGTAAGGAGCTTGAACGTCTTCCCATCCAATTCGGAGGTGAACCCTCAGGACATGCTTGGTGCCGGGCTGGTTGACAACCTCAGGCTCCCGGTCAAGGTTTTGGGCGACGGCGAGATAGACAGGCCATTGGTGGTCAAGGCTCACCGCTTCTCGACCTCTGCAGAGACCAAGATCGCTGCCGCTGGGGGTAGAGTGGAGAGGCTCTAAGGATGCGGCAGAAAGAGGCAAGGCCGAGAGCCATTCAGGCGCTCGTTGATGCGTTCAGCCTCCCCGACTTGAGGGCGAGGCTTATTTTCACCTTCGTTATCCTGGTCATCTTCCGCTTTATTGCCCACATCCCTGTTCCTGGTGTCAAGCTGGACATGCTCCGGGAACTCTTTGAGAGGAGCCAGCTACTGGGCATGCTTGACCTGTTCAGTGGTGGGGCAATGCGGAACTTCAGCGTTGCAGCCATGGGCGTATACCCATACATCACGTCTTCTATCGTGATGCAGCTCCTGCTGCCAGTAATACCCCGTCTGCAGGCCATTGCACAGGAAGGGGAAGCTGGGCGGCACAAGATCAACATGATCACCCACTGGCTGACTGTGCCCCTCGCCGCCCTTCAAGGGTACGCCCAGTTGACGATCTTCCGCTCGGAGGGCGCGGTAGCTACCGGAGGCGTGCTCAGCACCGTTGCCATAATAGCCACACTCACGGCGGGCACCATGTTCCTGGTCTGGCTGGGCGAGCTGATCACTGAGCGGGGTATCGGGAACGGCGTTTCCATGATAATCTTCGGCGGCATCGTCGCCGGGTTCCTGGATATGGCGGGCAGGGGCATCATTGCCGGACAACAGAACATGGGTGGGTTGGTGACCTTCATCATCCTGGCGGTGTTGATCGTGGCCCTCATCGTGGTCTTCACTGAGGCCCATCGCCGCATCCCAGTCCAATACGCCCGTAGTCAGATGCGGGGCACGAGGATGTATCGGCAGGCCGGTACCACCCACATCCCCCTGAGGGTGAATATGGCAGGAATGATACCCCTGATTTTCGCCATGTCGTTCATGCTGTTGCCGGGCCAGCTTGCTAGCTGGTTCGCTGCGCCTGCCGGCCAGGAACCCAACTTCGCGAACTCGGTGATGAACCTGTTCGATGGCACGAAGGTCTTCTACTGGGCGCTCTACTTTGTACTCGTGCTGGGGGCAACCTTCTTCTATACCATGATCGTGTTTCAACAGCAGGACCTGGCGAAAGTATTGCAGCAGCAGGGTGGATTCGTACCTGGCATACGTCCTGGCCAGCCCACCAACGAGTATCTGAACAGGGTGGTGACTCGTCTCACGGCGGGTGGAGCGTTGTTTCTTGCCGTGGTGGCGGTTATGCCGTTCATTGCTGACAAGGTTGCCCGTGTCCCTGAAGTGTTGCAAGTATCGTTATCCAGTACCGGTATACTCATCATGGTTGGTGTGGCACTTGATACGATGAAGCAGATGGAGGCGCAGTTGTTGATGCGCCGCTACGAGGGCTTCCTGCGATGATGGCGGAGAGAAACAGGGGCGGGGAGGCGTGAGTTGCGTTTAGTCTTGTTGGGTGCACCGGGAGCAGGCAAAGGGACGCAGGCGGAGACGATAAAGCGAGCGCTAGGACTGCCCCAGATTGCCTCTGGTGACCTGTTCCGCGAGGTGGCCAGGAAGGGTACCGAGCTAGGCGTACTTGTGAAATCGTACATGGACCGTGGTGCGCTGGTCCCGGATGAGATCGCGGTGCGGATGATACTGGAGCGGGTCGCCGCGGGGGACTGCGCCAGGGGTTTCATTCTGGATGGCTTTCCAAGGACTCTGGAGCAGGCGAAAGCCCTTGATGCCTCACTCACCGAACATGGCATGACGCTCGACAGGGTGGTATACATCAAGGTGTCGCCCCAGGAGTTGCAGAGCCGCCTTGGCGGGCGTTGGCTGTGCAGGAAGTGTCAGGCGGTATACCATGTCGTCAGCTCGCCTCCGAGAGTGACAGGGAAATGCGACAGGTGCGGTGGTGAGCTGTTTCAACGTGATGATGATACCCCCGAGACGGTGAAGAAGCGACTCGAGGTGTATTTCAAGCAGACCGCACCCCTTATTGACTACTACCGGCGGGCAGGAAGGCTGATAGAGGTCAACGGGGAGCAGGGGATAGACAAGGTAGGTGCGGAGATACTGGCAGCGCTGGGAAAGAGCCGTCTTGGCTAGCGATGGCGATAGTTATCAAGACTCCCCAGGAAATCGAGAAGATGCGGCGTGCGGGCCATATACTGGCGGAACTCCTGGGGGTCCTCACTGAGAGCGTGGTGCCCGGAATGAAGACCAAGGAACTGGACCGCATAGCAGCCAGGGAGTTGGCCCGACACGGAGCAAGGTCGTCTTTCAAGGGGTACAAGGGCTTCCCGGCATACCTATGTGTCTCGGTCAATGACGAGGTGGTGCACGGCATCCCCGGAGAGCGAGTGCTCCGGGAGGGGGACCTGGTGTCGCTGGATGTCGGTGCGGTCGCTGAGGGGTTTCAAGCCGATGCAGCGGTGACCGTAGGGGTTGGTAAGGTCTCGCCGCGTGCCCAGGCCTTGTTGTCTGCTGCCCGGGGTGCGCTGTCCGCTGGCATAGCTGCAGCCAGGCGTGGCGCGAGGCTGGGGGGCATATCGGCGGCCATACAGTTGTACGCCGAGTCCAAAGGTTTCTCGGTTGTGAGGGAGTATACCGGCCATGGCATAGGGAGGCAGATGCACGAGGACCCCCAGGTACCGAACTTCGGTGAGCCTGGGGAGGGTCCCGAGCTTGTAGAGGGGATGACCCTGGCTCTGGAGCCTATGGTGAATGAAGGGACCTGGCGTACCCGTGTGGCTGACAATCAGTGGACTGTGCTCACCGCGGATGGCGGCCTGTCGGCGCATTTCGAGCACACCATAGCAATTACGAATGATGAGCCTGATATACTCACTGTGCTATAATCGTCGGGGCTATGCCGGGATAGGCGACGGGGACTCATGCCGAAAAAGGAGACCATCGAAGTAGAAGGGGCCGTTGTCGAGGCTCTACCTAACGCTATGTTCCGGGTGGAATTGCCTAACGGTCACACTGTGCTGGCGCACATATCAGGTAAGATGAGGTTGCACTACATCAAGATCCTGCCCGGCGACAAAGTGCTGGTTGAGCTGTCCGTTTATGACCTTTCCCGGGGGAGAATCACCTACAGGTTGTAGATTCCCTTCGGCTGTAGCCATCGTCGGCCGGGTTTTGACGATTGTGAGCAAAAGCTGTATGATTCTGGTTTGCGTGCCCGGAAGGGGCTGCTGATATGAAAGTAAGGGCTTCAGTCAAGGTCAGGTGTAACAAGTGCAAGGTAATCCGGCGCCACGGTGTGGTCAGGGTCATCTGTACTAACGTCAGGCACAAGCAGCGTCAGGGCTAGAAGTAGCTGGATAGAGAGACATGGCACGTATTGCTGGAGTAGACCTCCCGAAGGAAAAACATATCGGGGTCGCGCTGACCTATATCTATGGCATCGGCCCCCTCACCAGCCGCCGCGCCTTGAGTCAGGCAAGGGTAAGCCCTGATACCAAGGTGAAGGACCTGAGGGAGGAAGAGGTCACCCGCATCCGCGAGGTCATAGACAAAGGGCTCAAGGTGGAGGGTGAACTGCGGAAGGAGGTCAGCCTCAATATCAAGCGGCTGATCGAGGTAGGCAGTTACCGGGGTATGAGGCATCGTCGCAGTCTTCCGGCGCACGGTCAGAGGACGAAGACCAATGCGCGCACGAAGCGAGGGCCACGAAAGACGGTGGCCGGACGCGGGCAGAAGCGTGGCACTGGCAAGAAATAGCGGTTAACGGACAAAGCAGGAGCTAGGAATATGCCGCAGAAGAGGAAGGCTGGCAAGAGGCGAGAGCGAAAGCTCGTTCCAGTGGGCAAGGCATTCATCCAGTCTACCTTCAACAACACCGTAATAACGCTGACAGACAAGCAGGGCAATGTCATCGCATGGGGCAGCTCCGGGACTGCCGGGTTTAAGGGCTCCCGGAAGGGGACTGCTTTTGCTGCTCAACTCGCGGCGCAGGAGGCGGCGCGTCGCGGGATAGAACATGGTCTGCGCCAGGTGGAGGTCTATGTGAGGGGTCCCGGTAGTGGGCGAGAGGCCGCTATTCGCGCCTTGCAGGCTTCCGGGATATTCATCCTGGGGATACATGATGTGACTCCTATACCGCATAACGGATGCCGTCCTCCGAAGAGAAGGCGTGTATAGAGTCTGATGGTAAGAGGATAAGAAGTGGCACGATACACCGGCTCAGTCTGCAAGTTGTGCCGTCGCATTGGCAGCAAGCTTCTTCTCAAGGGAGATAGGTGCCTGGGCCCGAAGTGCGCTGTGGATAGACGTACGGTGAAGCCTCAGCGGGGTACTCGTGCTCCCCGTCGGCGCAGGGTATCCGACCGGGGCCTGCAGTTGAGAGAAAAGCAGAAAGCCAGGTACACATATGGTGTGCTGGAAAGGCAGTTCCGCCGCTTCTTCTCCGAGGCCCAGAAGACGCCTGGCATTACCGCTGAGAACCTGGTGATGTTGCTGGAACGGCGTCTGGACAATGTCGTTTTCCGTCTGGGCTTTGCAGACTCGCGGGTGCAGTCCAGGCAGGTCGTGAGGCACGGACATATCCTGCTCAATGGTCACAGGTGCGATGTGCCATCCTGTTTGGTGAAGCCTGGTGACAGCATCTCCTGGCACCAGAGCAGCACAAGGAGGGTGTACTACAAGGCACTTGTCGAGAATATCAAAGGTAAGCTTGTCCCTGGCTGGCTAAGCCTGGACCCGGATACGATGGTTGGGCGTATGGTGTCTCTGCCTGCGCCTGGTGAGGTCGATACCACCTTCGACGGCAAAGCCATCGTGGAGTACTACTCGAAGTAGAGTGGTTCGTGCCCGGGGCAGAGGTACCGCCCACGGGAGATGGAGTGCGGCTACATGGCGGATCCCAAGTTGAACATTCTAGCAAGCGAGCCTGGATATGCTCGTGTATCGGTGGAGCCCTTGGAGAAAGGCACGGGCATTACCTTAGGGAATGTCCTTCGTCGAATGCTTCTCAACTCCCTTCCAGGTGCAGCGGTAACCTGGATGAGGATAGAGGGGCTTCAGCACGAGTTCTGCACTATTCCGCACGTGAAGGAAGATGCCACAGAGTTCCTGCTCAATGTAAAGGCATTGCGACTGCGTCCTCTCTTTCAGAGGGCCGGGACGTTGTTGTTGGAGGTCAAGGGTGAGAAGGATGTGAGGGCCGCTGACATTAGGCCGTCAGCCGACTTCGAGGTTGTCAACCCTGACCTCCATCTGGCCACCCTCGATTCCTCGGAGGCCAGGCTCACCGTGGAGTTCAATGTCGAGGTCGGGAAGGGGTTCGTTCCAGCGGATTCAGGGCGAGGGTTGCCCATCGGGACAATACCGGTGGATGCCATCTTCGCGCCGGTGCGCCGCGTGAACTACAACGTAGAGTCGTTGATAGGGAGTCAGGAGGGTAACCTGGAGCGGCTTGTCCTGGAGGTATGGACTGACGGCACCATAAGTGGCCTTGAGGCTATCAGCCAGAGTGCTGAGGTACTGGCGAGACAACTCGTGATATTCCGTGACCTGGCGAGGGTCTCAGCGCGTGAGGGCCAAAGGACATCATTGCGTTTGACGATATCGCCGGAAAAGTACGATATGCCTCTGGAACAGTTGGGGCTCTCTACGCGCACGTTGAATTGTCTGAGACGTGGTGGGATGTCTACAGTCGGCGAACTGCTGGAGCGAAGCCAGGATGGCTTGCCGGCATTGCCGAACTTCGGCCAGAAGTCCAGGGAAGAGGTCTTGAAGGCCTTGCAGGACATGGGTATAATCCTTCCATCCGGGGAGGGCGCAGAGACATCACGGTCATCATCCCGTCGGGAACGCGCAGCTCCGGGAAGGTCTGAAGCAGATGAGACACCGGGTATCCAGACATAAGCTGGGCAAGAGCACCGGGCAGCGCATGTCCGTCTATAGAAACCTGGTCGCTGACCTGTTTCGCTATGGAAAGGTAGTGACCACTGAGTCCAGGGCAAAGAGGGTCCGTTCATTTGCCGATAAGGTCATAACTCTGGGCAAACAGGGGACCCTTCACTCTCGGCGGCAGGTGCTCTCCTTTGTCACCGATGAGGAAATCGTGGACAAGGTATTCGCCGAGATAGCGCCCAGGTATGCCGACCGTCGCGGGGGTTACTCCCGCGTGACCAAGCTGGGGTCTCGGGCCGGGGATGCCGCTCCCATGGCGCAGCTGGACCTGGTGTCCTGAAGGCAGGCACCTGAGGTGCGAGGAAGGACTCTCTGACTGGGGCTTCTTGGGACGTGGAGGCAACGGAGAGCAGGTCCAGGGTGGTGCTGGTGGTGGAGTACGAGGGGACGCGGTACTGCGGCTTCCAGTACCAGGCGGGAGTGGCAACTGTTCAGGATGAGCTGGAGCAAGCGATATTGAAATTGACCGGAGAGTGCGTAAGGGTGATTGGGGCGAGCCGTACCGACTCGGGCGTACATGCCAGGGGTCAGGTGGTGAGTTTCAGGACCAGGGCTGCCTACGCACCTGGCGTGTTTGTGCGCGGCCTGAACCATTACCTGCCCGATGATATAGCGGTAAGGGAAGCATACAGGGTGGGAGCGGGATTCAAGGTGAGGGGAGAGGCGGTGAGCCGCGAGTACCAGTACCAGATATTGAATGCCCCGGTGCGGTCTCCTCTGACGAGGAGCCACGCCCATCACGTCCCCCAGCCGCTTGATGCTGAGGCGATGGACCAGGCTGCCAGAGACCTTTGCGGCAGGCATGATTTCGCCTCGTTTGTCTCTTTTGAGATGAAAAGGAGTACCGTGCGGACCGTGTCCCATGCCTCTGTGACCAGGGAAGGTGAATATGTCGTCTTCCGCATGGTCGCCAACTCCTTCCTACCGCATCAGGTGCGCAATATCGTTGGCGTATTAGTCCAGATAGGGCTGGGGAAGCTGGGTAAGGGGCATGTGCGCCGGCTTCTCGATGCCAGGAAGCCCGGGCTGGCAGGGCCGACGGCACCGCCACACGGCCTCTCCTTGATGAGGGTCAACTACGCTTGTCCCCTGGGAGCGATGTAGAGATGAAGACTCTCAGCACCAGCAGGTCCGAAGTCGAGCGCCGGTGGCATGTCATTGATGCCTCGGGCAGGACACTGGGCAGGCTGGCCACCGAGGTCGCGCGGCTGCTCCGCGGCAAGCACAAGGCGATGTTCGTGCCCTACCTGGACACAGGGGACTATGTGGTGGTAGTGAATGCCGCCAGGGTGCGCGTGAGCGGCAAGAAGGCGCAAGACAAGGTGTACCTGAGGCACTCCGGGTACCCCGGGGGATTGAAGAGTGTCACGCTCTCCGAGATGCTGAATAGCCATCCCACCCGGGTCATTGAACATGCGGTGAAGGGCATGTTGCCGCACAACAGCCTGGGACGGGCGATGTACAAGAAGCTGAAGGTATACGCTGGGCCGGACCATCCTCACCGGGCACAGGTATCGGGTGCTCCTGTTTCCGAGGGAGCCGGGTAGCCAGGACCTAGGAGGATGCATTTTGACCACTGAAACTTACTACAGAGGGACGGGAAGGCGAAAGTGCGCGGTAGCCCAAGTCAGGCTGTTGCCTGGCAGCGGCACCATCACGGTCAACGGGAAGCCGCTGGAGTCTTTCTTCCCCAGGCTGGAGCACCGCAAGGCCATCGTCGAGCCTCTCAAAGCGGCCGACAGGCTGGACAAGGTTGACGTTACGGTGAAGGTGGTGGGTGGTGGCTGTACCGGCCAGGCAGGCGCCATACGGCACGGCATCGCGCGGGCACTGGTCGGGATGGACGAGTCGCTCAGAACCCCGCTGCGCGGAGTGGGGGCGCTCACGCGCGACGCCAGGGCCAAGGAGCGCAAGAAGTACGGCCTGAAGCGCGCCCGCAAGGCCCCTCAGTACACCAAGAGGTAAGCGACACCCCCACGCTACACTGCATTAGCGCAACGAAAGCCCCCTGCATGAAGCAGGGGGCTTTGCTCATCAGGCCCTCAGGTCAAGAGCAAAGACGATAGCCTTCGCCACCGCCAACATCTTCTCTGGAGACAGTGTGGTGATTCGCTCAGTCAATCTGGACTTGGGAATGGTGAGGATGTCATCCAGGTTTACCACGCATTTCGCTGGCATCCCATCTTCTTGCTCGAGTAGCACTTCTGTGGGAATCTTTCGAATGGTGCGGGTGACCATACCAACGGTCACTGAGGTCCTCACGCCGTAGGCGGCATCTCTCGACAGCAAAAGGACCGGACGTCTGCCGATAGGCTCAGGGAGTTCAGCCCACCATACTTCACTGCGGCGCATTTACCAGGACTCCCTCGACAAGAACTGGCCTGAAACAGCCACCTGTACCTCTCCCGCCCCCGGCTCCTCAGGGATTCTCATGTACCCCTGCTGATAAAGCCTGTCCAGCTCCTCGTATTCGACCTCCTGCAGATAACGAAGGCAGGCCTGGCGGATCAGTTCTGACCTGGCCTTGCGTTGCTTTTTGGACAAATCGTCCAGGTCCTTGAGGAGTCCTTCGTCAACAGGAACCTGTATTACTTTCTTGGCCATCTCATCTCTCCACAATCTCACTACACAACATTGTACACATCGCATTACACAATATCAACTTTACATGTTAGCGGGACATTGCGAACTATACGTAGGACCGTTGCAGCACCCCGAGTCTGTTTGGTGCGCAGTGCTTGACAAGGTGGATATCACGCAGTATCCTATACCCATAAGGTGTAAGGGTGGAAGTGGAGTTCTCGACCAATCGCTTGTCTGTCGCGAGTCTGAGCCTCTTAGAGGCAACCCGGGTTTTCGGCGTCCCGATTGGCCGGAAGTACATCCAGCGTGTGGCGGTGCTGAGAGCAACAGACAAGTTCAGTCAGCTTTATGGGCACCGGGCGTTGCGGTTGCACCCGTTGAAAGGAAACCGTGCCGGACAGTATGCGGTGACTCTTACTGGAAACTACAGGCTCATTGTTGAAAAGGTCAGCGAGGATAAAGCCCTTGTAGTGGATGTGGAGGACTACCATGGTGACTAGGACAGATGCTTATCCCGATGTTGCTATCCCTCCCGGCGAGTATCTTTCTGAGGAGATTGAGGCACGGGGCATCACCCAGAAGGAACTGGCCAGGCGCATGGGGCGGCCGGTGAACGCTCTCAACGAGATCATCAACGGGAAGAAGGCCATCACTGCCGAGACTGCCTTGCAGCTTGAGCAGGTCATGCCAGAAATCCCGGCGCGGTTCTGGCTAAACCTGGAGACCGACTACCAGCTCACTAAGGCATTGATTAACAAGCGTGCTCAAGGCAGATAGTTGAGGTGGTCCCCAGAAGCTGTGCAGGTGGTTAAGAGCGGGTTCTGCTCCTAGAATAAAGGACAAAATAGGACCGAACTTACCATGGGAGGCCGAGGCCTCGCTGGGCGACCACCGTGGCTGGATGGGTCCCCAGTGCCAGAGGTGGCGCCGGCTACACCTGGCTTGTAGGAGTTGCCCGCGCAAGCTGCTGGTCAAACGTAGCCAGGGGTACGCCGAGTTTCCTCGCCAGATAGAGGTAGCAGGCGTCATAAGTGGTAAGACTGGCATCCAGGGCAAGGCGTAGCACTGCCAGATGGTCAACCTCGCTCCAGTGGATTGGGACGGCGAACGCCATCTGAAGGGCTTCCCCCAGGACCGCTGCCTTTTCGGGGTGGGCTATCGCTTTCCTTCTGGCGATGCTGGTCAGCTCATAGGCTAAGAGAAGGGGTGCGTGCAACTCGGAGTCCCGAAGGATTCCCATGGCTTCCGAAGCCCGGGGTTCCCGGAAGCACCACGCTGCCATAACGGAGGCATCTATAACCTTAGCGGGCATCGCGTAGTTCCCTGAGCCAGGACGTGGATTCGTCTCGCGTTTCAAACCGTAGCTCTCTGAGGCGTGACTCTGCCTGGTCTACCGCCAGCCTGGCAGGGCCTACAGCTTCCTCCAAGATGGCTATCAGTTCGCCTTGAAGCGACCGATGGTGGCGCTTCGCCCTTTTACGAAGCTCTTCCAGAATATCATCGGGCACGTTCTTCAATGATACGTTGGTAGGCACTATAATACCTCCATAATGATTCCATTACAGCACCATTATGATACTATTTTGGGGTCCAAGTCAACTGAGGAGCGGGGTATGCTTCGGGTAGGGGGTTCGGGCCTACCTGGGGAGGCCGAGGCCTCGCTGGGCGACCACGTTCCGCTCTATCTCGGAGGTGCCGGCGAGTATCGTGTTCCCCATGCAGGAGATGTAGGCGCTGAACACACGCCCGCCCAGCACCGCCCTGGGAGAGTCCGCCGCTAGCTGCCCGTGGAGCCCCACTAGCTCCATGCTCACCTGCGCCGCCTTCTGGCTCAACTCCGTGGAGAACAGCTTGCTGATGGCGCTCTCGGCATTGGATGGCTTGCGCGAGGCCAGCAGCAGGAAGGCGCGGTAGGCGAGCACACGGCTCACCTCCACCTCCACGGCCAGCTCTGCGAGCTTGTGGCGCGCCAGGGAGTTCCTCGCCATAGCTATACTACCGGCTGCACCCGTGAGTTTCACCAGCTCGTCTAGCAAGCGCCGCAGCAGGCCGGCGAAGAGGAGTCCCACCGAGGCCCTCTCGTATTCCAGCGCCCCGACAACGTGGTTCCAGCCCTTGTCTTCCTCTCCCACCAGGTTGCGCCGGGGGACATGTACATCGTCGAAGAACATCTCGGCGAAGGGGGCGATGCCGGACATCGCAGGGATGGGACGGACGCTTACACCCTTGCTGCGCAGGTCGAGCAGGAAGAGGCTCAGCCCGCGGTGCTTGGCCACGTCAGGGTTCGTCCTGACCAGCAGCCAGCACCAGTCTGAGACGTGTCCGGCGCTGGTCCAGACCTTCTGGCCGTTGATGACGTAGTCGTCCCCTTTGCGGACGGCCCGTGACTGCATGGAGGCCATGTCCGAGCCCGAGCCTGGCTCGCTGTAAGCGGTGCACCAGAACTGCTCTCCCCGGGCCAGCGGAGGCAGGTGCTCCCGTTTCTGCTCCTCGCTGCCGAAGTTCAGCAGGCCGGGGCCGATCCACGATATGCCGCCGATGCCCATGTCGGCGCCGGGGATGCCCCAGTAGGCGAGCTCCTCTTGGCACAGCATCTGGGTAGTCGCTGGAGCGCCTTTGCCGCCATACTCCACAGGCCACCCGGGGGCCAACCAGCCTCTGGCTCCTACCTTGGGCATAACCGTGCGGGCGGCCTCCCAGAACCTGCCGTGGAACTGCTCTTCGTAGTCCGAGATGCCGCCCTTGATGTCCGGCGGTAGCTCTCGCTTCGCGAATTCCCCTACCTCGTGTCGCAGGGCCGCTTCCTCAGCGGTGAAGGTAAAATCCATGTTCGAACCCCCTATGCCTCAGGAGTGTGACTGAGCCGCTCCTTGAGGTAGTCAATGGCGGGGATGGCGTTCGGGTCGTTGCCGTGCAGCATGGCCAGGTAGTAGCTCGTCCAGTCTCCCAGGAAGACGAGGCTCAGCATCTGGCCCAATACCCCATTGCCCTCCGAATTCACCGTAGTGTGTGAGATGCCCGCCCTGTCCAGTAGCTCTCTGGTCACCACGTAGCGGTCGAGATGGCGCTGATGGAGCGCAGGAGCTTCGAGGATGACGACGAAGGCCACGTCCTTAAGCTCGGCTGGCAGGCTGTAGCCTGCGACTGAGTTGTGGTCCAGCTCGGGCAGCACCTCGGAGAACGACCAGTACTTGGCGTTCTCGTTGAGCTGTGTCTTCCAGCGGTAGGCCACGGGGGCCGTGATGCCTGCCCCGTATACCACGGGGAGGCGGCGGTACAGCCTGCGGGCCAGGCCCTTCGCGTTGTTCGTGGCCAGGGGCACGTCTTCGGCCAGCCTGGAGCACATCCCCTCCAGCACCCGCACCGCCTCGTTGAACTCGCCGGAGAGGTCGGGTATCAGGCCGAGCTTCTGGAGGACTCCGACCAGGGGGATGAGGCTGTAGCCGAGCGCGGCCCTCGGTGGTGACCTGTAGCTCAACCTGAACACCGGCAGGCCATGCCTCTCCGCCATCGCCTCCAGCTTGCTGCCGGTGGTGATGACCACCTTCTTGCACCTGGTGGCGAGGGCCTTCGAAAGGCCGTCCAGCGTTTCCTCGGTCATCCCCGAGTAGCTGGAGGCGACCACCAGGGTCCGTTCGTCCACGAAAGCGGGCAGGCCGTAGTCGCGGTGGCTCCAGACTAACAGGCGTGTCCTGCCGGATACCAGCGAGCGCAGCAGGTCTCCGCCAATGGCGGAGCCGCCCATGCCCAGTATCACCACCTTGTCCACCTCGGAGTAGTCCCGGGGCAAGGGAAAGGACATGACCTGTTCCCATGCCTGGCGGCACTGCTGAGGCAACCCTCGCAGGTGCGACCTCATCAGTGAGGGGTCGGACTGTTCGTATGTTCTGGGGTTATCAAGGTTTCTCATCGCTCAAACACCGGCGATGTCTCTGCCTGTCTGTAGCAGGGAGGCCGACCGGGCCAGGCTGGGACTCTCGGCGTAGATGCGCAGCACGGGCTCGGTCCCGGAGAGGCGGGCGAACAGCCAGGAGCCGTCGGAGAGGAAGAGGCGCAGACCTTCGCTGCGGTCAACCCTGACCACCTTTTTCCTCTGGAGTTCGTCCGGGTTTGCCTGTGCGAGATTGGCCACAACCTGCGCTCGCTTCTCTGCCGGGAAGGTCAGGTCGAGGCGCTGATAGTGGTGAGGTCCGACCTTCTCATAGAGGCGCTTCAGCAGCTCCGATGGCGTCCTCCCGGTGCGCACCATGAAGTCCAGAAGATAAAGCCCTGCCAGCATGCCGTCGCGCTCCGGGATATGGCCGCGAAAGCCATACCCGCCGCTCTCCTCGCCGCCTATGATGGCGTCTTTGGCCATCATCACCGGGGCCACGTACTTGAAGCCCACCGGCGTCTCGTACGCCGGCACGCCGTATAGCTCGGCGAGGCGGAAGACCATGCTGGTCGTGGTGGTGGTCTTCACCATCGGCCCGCGCTGGCCTCGTACCTCCAGGAGGTAGAAGCAGAGCAGGCCGAAGACCTGAAGCTGGGTGAGGAACTCGCCGTCCTCGTCCACGATGCCGAGGCGGTCGGCATCGCCGTCTGTCGCCAGCCCCACGCTGGCCCCCTTTCGCTTCACTTCGGCGATCAACCCCCCGAGGTTGGGAGCTATTGGCTCGGGTTGCCGCATCCCGGGGAAGGCCGGGTTCCGTTCGGCATGCATCTCGGTGAGTTTGAGCCGGCCACCGCCGAGAAGTCGGTTGAAGTAGCCTGAGCCGGCGCCGTACATAGAGTCCACCACCACGTTCAAGTCGGCCCTCCGCAGTGTCTCCAGGTCTGCCAGTCGGGACAGTTGTTGGATGTATGGAGGCTCCAGGTCCTCGAGCCTGACCAGGCCATCCTTCCGTGCCTGCTCCAGGGGGGTCCTCTTCACCATGTCGGCGGTGACGGCGGCCACGTGCTTTTCCAGCTCTGCCGTGGCTTCAGGGGTGGCGGTGGCGCCGCTCTCGGACTTGACCTTGAAGCCGTTCCATTCCGGCGGGTTGTGACTGGCGGTGATCACTATCGCCCCGGCGCTCCGGTTGTGGACCACGGCGTAGCTTGTCACCGGGGTGGGGACGGCCCTCGAAGAGAGGAGCGCCTTGATGCCGTTGCCGGCCGCCACCTCCGCCGCTGCGGCGGCGAAGGCCTCCGAGGCGAAACGGGTGTCGTACCCTATTACCAGCCCCTTGCCGTGGCCCCCGCGTTCTTTCAGGTAATTGGCCAGCCCCTGGGCGCAGGCACGGACGTTGGCGAAGGTGAAGTCCTCGGCGATAACGCCGCGCCAGCCGTCTGTGCCGAACTTTATGGCCATAGGTCTTGGCCCTGACCAAAAACTCAAAACGGTTTAGCCGTTTGGATTAGATATTGTTTAGGGTTTGGTGCTTCGGACTTGGGACTTAATCCCTGCCTCTGCCTTCAGTATGGCGGCCTTGTCGGTCCTCTCCCAGGGCAGGTCCAGGTCTGGCCTGCCGAAATGTCCGAACACGGCTGTCTTGCGGTATATCGGCCGGCGGAGGTCCAGGTCCCTGATGATGGCTGCAGGGCGCAGGTCGAAGTGCTTGTTGATGAGCTTCAGGATGACCTCGTCGGGCACCTTGCTGGTGCCGAAGGTCTCGATGGATACCGAGAGCGGGTGCGCGACTCCGATGGCGTACGAGACCAGGACTTCGATGCGGTCGGCCAGGCCCGCTGCTACCACGTTCTTGGCTGCGTAGCGGGCGGCATAGGAGGCCGAGCGGTCCACCTTGGTGGGGTCTTTGCCTGAGAACGCGCCACCGCCGTGACGGGCTGCACCACCGTAGGTGTCCACCAGTATCTTGCGTCCGGTGAACCCTGAGTCGGAGACCGGGCCGCCGATGACGAAGCGCCCGGTGGCGTTGACATAATACTTCGTCTTCCTGTCCAGGAGGTTGGTGGGGATGACGGCCTTGATTACCTGCTCCACTATGTCGCGGGTGATGACGTTGTGGCTCACCCCGGGGTCGTGCTGTGCGCCGATGACGACGCTGTCTACCCGCGTGGGCTTGCCGAGGTGGTACTCCACGGTGACCTGTGACTTGCCGTCGGGGCGCAGGTAGGGGAGGATGCCTTCTTTCCTCACTGTAGCCAGGCGCTGACAGAGCCTGTGGGAGAGCTGTATCGGCATGGGCATGAGCTCGGCAGTCTCGTTGCAGGCGAAGCCCACCATCATCCCCTGGTCGCCGGCGCCTACGGCATCCAGGTTGTCGCTCTTGCTGACAGCCTCACCTTGCTTTGTCTCCATTGACTGGCTGACGCCCATGTCTATGTCAGGAGACTGCTCGTGTATTGAGGTCAGGACGCCGCAGGTGCGGTAGTCGAAGCCATACTCCGGCTTCACGTAGCCCACCTCTTTGACGATGCGGCGGGCTATGCCGATTATGTCCACGTAGCAACTGGTGGTTATCTCCCCCATGACGATGACCATACCCATGGTGGTCGCCGTCTCGCAGGCGACCCTGGCCATAGGGTCCTGTTCCAGGATGGCATCGAGCACGGCATCCGATATCTGGTCGCAGACCTTGTCGGGATGGCCTTCGGCCACGGACTCTGAGGTGAACAAGTAGCGCGGTGTCTCTCGGAAGCTGCTTCCCATTCGGGGCTCCTTTCAGGTTGTGAGATGAAAAACGTGTGCGCTAGTATATACCAAACCGCTGTCCCCGGTCACTTCCCAGGTCGGAAGGTCCTATGCCAACCTATCGGACAGCCACCCTTCGACAGGCTCAGGGTGGCGTGTTCACAGGCATTCTCTGGTTGCACAGTCCCGTCAGTGCATTGCATTATTATTCTCCCTCCCCTGGCGGGAGGGAGATAGAGGGAGGGGGATTCACCCTCACCTACACCTCTCCCGTCGAGGGAGAGGAACTACTCAAGGGACTTGTGAGACCAGGCGTTAGGTGCCAGTCTCCCAGCTCTCGAGGTACTCTTTCTGCTGCTTGGTAAGGCTGTCTATCTTTATGCCCATGGAGAGGAGCTTTAGCCGGCCGACTTCATTGTCCAGCTCACGGGGTACGGGGTGCACATCTATGCCTAACCGGCCCCTCCTTTGCCACAGGTACTCGACACTCAGGGCCTGGTTGGCAAAGCTCATGTCCATTACGCTGGCCGGGTGTCCCTCGGCGGCGGCGAGGTTTATCAGCCTGCCTTCACCCAGGAGGTAGAGTCGCCGCCCGTCCTTGAGCTGGAACTCCTCGACAAAGGGGCGCACCCCTCTCCGGGCCGTGGCCATCTTCTCGAGCTCGGGGATGTTGACCTCTACATTGAAGTGGCCGCTGTTCGCCAGGATGGCCCCATCCTTCATGCGCTCCATGTGTGGCCGGTCAATGACGTTCACGTCGCCGGTGGCGGTGATGAAGATGTCTCCCACCCTCGCCGCCTTGGCCAGGGGCATGACCTGGTATCCCTCCATCAACGCCTCGAGCGCCCGCACCGGGTCAACCTCGGTGATGATTACCTGGGCACCCATGCCGGCGGCACGCGTGGCGATGCCTCGACCACACCAGCCGTAGCCACAGACTACCACCTTCTTGCCTGCCCAGAGCACGTTGGTCGCCCTGGTTATGCCATCAATGGTGCTCTGGCCGGTGCCGTAGCGGTTGTCGAAGAGGTGCTTGGTCATGGCGTCGTTGACCGCGATGACCGGGTACTTGAGCCTGCCCGCCTTTTGCAGGCTGCGCAGCCTGATGACGCCGGTGGTGGTCTCCTCCGTGCCCCCGACCACGTTGCCGATGATGTCGGCGCGTTCCTTGTGTAGCGTGCTGACCAGGTCGGCCCCGTCGTCCATCGTTATCTGGGGACGGTGCTGCAGCGCCTGCCGTATGTGACGGTAGTATGTGTCGCCGTCTTCACCCTTTATGGCGAAGGTGGGGATGCCATACTCGGATACCAGGGCCACCGCCACATCATCCTGCGTGCTCAAGGGGTTGGAGGCACAGAGGACGACATCGGCTCCAGCGGCCTTGAGCGCCAGTACCAGGTTGGCCGTCTCGGTGGTCACATGAAGACAGGCCGAGATGCGGCATCCGGCCAGCGGCCTCCTGGCCTTGAACCTCCTGGCGATGAGGCGCAGCACGGGCATCTCGCGTTCTGCCCACTGGGTGCGCAGCACCCCTGCGCCGGCCAGCGCGGTGTCCCTTACATCGTGTTCAACCCTTGTCTTTCTCTTCATGGGTCCACTCTTTCTGTAGCCTTCAGGTTGCTAAACGCTCTGCGAGCTCGGCGATCTTCTCCTCCCAGGGGGCCGACGTGTCTACCACGGCGTGGTCGGAGTCCGGTATCTCGAGCACCGGCTGGAATGTCGTTTTCTGCTTGACATAGACCTCCCAGCGGCCATCTGACGCCGTGACCTCGCCCATCCTCCTGTCGAGCCGCCGCTTGGCTTCCGTGTCCGGGAGCACGCATTCTACGGCCATGAAGCCGGCAGACAGCTCTCTGGCGAGGTCTTTCGCCCGTGCACGCTGTTCGGAACTCTGGAAGGAGGCGTCAATGACCACCGACCTGCCCTGGGTCAGGAGCTCTCTCGCCTCGTGGAGCACCGCGTCGTAGGTGCGGCGTGAGAACTCCGGCGAGTAGATGCCACCCTCGAAGTCCTCGTACCGGTGCTCGGTGGCTGGGATTCCAGCCAGCCTTTTCCTGACCACGTCGGACGAGACCACCGGTGCTCCTAGCCTTTCAGCCAGGGCTTGAGCTACCGTGGTCTTGCCCGTCGCCACCAGTCCTACCATGATGACCAGCGAAGGGACCTTTGTGGCGTAGGAGAATGCGAGCTGGAAATAGCGGCGTGCGCTGTTCAAGGCCCCGGCCTTGTCCTCCTCTGACAGGTAGGGGTCGTCCAGCTTGAAGCTCTCCACCTTCCCCCGGACGTAGGCGCGGTAGCACTTGTAGAAGGGCAGCACCGCCATCAGGGTGGCATCTGCGCTGGCCTTCACATAGGCGTCCACGAAGTGACGCGAGAGGTCGGGGCGCTGGTACCTGTCGAGGTCCATGGCGAGGAAGGCGACCTCGGAGGCCACGTCGCTGTAGCGGAACCTGTCGTTGAACTCTATGCAGTCATAGATGCAGATGCCGTCGCTGAAGCAGACGTGCGCGGCGTGGAGGTCGCCATGGCAGTCCCTGATGCGTCCCTCGTCAATACGGTCGTGCATCAGGGCGGCGTTGTTGCGGATGAAGGCCTCGGTGTAGTCCTTTATCTTCTGGTACTGCTCCTGCGAGAGCGCCCTTCCGATATAGGCCTCTGTCTGGGTGAAGTTCTCGTCGGTGTTGACCATGATGGTGCACAGTTCGCCGTAACTGCTGATGTAGCGGCTGGCCTCGGCCTCGCGGTGGAACCTGGCCAGCTTATCTGCCACAGACTGTACCATCTGGGGCGATACCTCCCCATTCAGGAGCAGTCTGTCCATCATCCGCTCACGCGGGAGCTGGCGCATCTTCACCGCATACTCGATGACCTCCCCCCCGCCGCCTATGCTTATCTTTCCGGAGCTGCCCTTTGATAGCGGCACCGCATCCAGGTAGGTGTCCGGGCAGAGGCGCCTGTTGAGCTCAACCTCGCGGCTGCAGAAGTGGTGACGCTTCTCCAGTGTCGTGTAGTCCAGGTAGCCGAGATCCACCGGCTTCTTGACCTTGTAGGCGTACTCGCCGGTGAGGAAGACGGCAGACATCTGTGTCTGCACCACCTCGATGCTGGCAGTCACGGGGTGAGGGTAGGCCCGGGGGTGTGACAGCGCACGCAGGATGTCGGAGAAATCGCTCATTGGTCTCCAGTAGCGTTCAATTCCAGCCAGCGGATGACCTCTGACAGCACGCGGTCGCGGTTGGCCCTGGTGACCTCGACCAGCCAGACCTCGGGGCGCGTTTTGACTTTATCGGCCCAGGGGTGAGGAGCGGACATGACGGTCCCCAATACCCTTTTGTCGCTGTCAATGGCGGCGAACACCGCGTCACGGAAACGGGATGAGAAGAGCTCCATCTTGCCAATCTCGTCAATGACGATGAGGTCGGAGCGGGATGTTGCCTCCTCCAGCGAGGCAACGCCTATCGCGTCCAGCGCGGCAACATCCACACCGTACTTTCCCACCCGGCAGGGGCTCCGAATGTCAACGTGCGCCAGCACGCCGCTTTGTCCAGCCAGTGTCACCAGCCTGAAGCCCTGCCTCTGTCCCCTGTCTCTAAGCTCTTCCGTGTAGAAGCCGCCGGCGCGGCCATGCCATCCGCCAACGGCCTGCCTGATGATAGTGGTCTTGCCAGTACCCGGCCCGCCGGTCAACAGGCATACTCGCTTTCTACTCTGCTCGTTCAATGACAGAAGCCTTTTAACCGGGGCACCATGTGCAGGGTCTGGAACGGGCCTAGGCTGTCTCTTCTGCCTTGCGCTTCTTTGTTTTTGCTTTAGCTGGGGCCTCGGTGGCTGTGACGGCCTCAGCAGTCGCCTCCGGCTCGGTGGCCTTCTTGGTCGCTTTGCTCACCCGGGGCTTCTTCGGCCGCAGGGCTTCGGCGGCGGCTTCGGGTTTCTTGCCCTTCTTAGCCTCAGGGACCTCCACGGCCTTCCTGGGCTTCCTCGCTGCCCTGGGTGCCTTGGGCTCTTTCGCTGCCACGACTTTTGCCACGACCTCCTCAACTGCAGAGACAGCGGCCCGTTCTTTCTTCGCCGGCCTCCGTGTGGCTGGCTCGGCGACCGCAGCCACCAGTTGTCTGGTGAGCCTCGCCCTTTCCTTGAGCTTCTTCATCCTGTGGCGGTGTTTAAGGGCTGCTACACGTTTCCTTTTGTTCATATCTACTCCCGATTTGCTCCATGATACTATAGTCCCGTAGCGACTGGCAAAAGGCGGCCATCTCTTCGAGGGAGAGGTTCAGGTTGTCGGGGGTGAGGAACTGAAGCCCCTGCCCCAGCCTTCTGAGGCCATCGCGGCACTCCTTCCGTGCTAGGCTGGGCTTCCAGGCGCGGCACACCTCTGGCTTGAACGAGTGTATGGCGCACAGCGCACGCCCGCCCTCGCGACGCAGGAAGACGCAGGCGCCGTCCTTGTGCCTTATCAGGTAGGTGTCTGGCCTCACCGGGTACTCACGGATGTACTGGCCGTAGAATTCGGCCAGTGGGACACCCATCGTCTCGGCGATGGCAGCTATCTCGCGGGCGTTCACCTGGGCCTGCCACCGAGAACAGCAGGTGCCGCACTGGAGGCAGGGAACGGTGCCGGCATGTTTGAAGCCGCCCAGCTTCGGGTCGTATTCCAGACTAAGGCCGTCGCGTGTGCGGAGAAGGATAGGCAACCCTCGATGGCTCCTACAGGCTGTATTTCCTCCGGATGTTCTGAGAGAGCTCCGCCAGCAGCTCCAGGGCGCGTTCGGATGCTTCCGGCGTGAGTCCGGCCAGGCCACAGGCGGGGCTCAGCAAGGCCTGCTCCAGCAACTGCCTGAAGCGGACGCCCTTCCTGGTGAAGGGGGCCATCGCCTCCTCCAGCCGGTCGCGCAGGCTGCCGGCAGTCTCCTGGAGCACGGCTTGTTCCGTATTAGGTACTATGCCCCAGGCGATGACGCCGCCACGCTTGAGGAAGGCCTCGACTTCGGCGGG
>JBFMDE010000011.1:0-32692 GCA_040754215.1 Chloroflexota bacterium | reverse complement strand
GGGGAGCGACAACCTCATGCCCTACCTCATCGAGGCAGCGAGGGACTACGTGACTCTGGGTGAGATGACCCGCGCCCTGAAGGAGGTCTTCGGAGAGTTCAAGGCCCCGGCTATCGTATAGCGCTATTCGAGGTGAGCGTATGAGCACAGACAAGGTCAGGGTGCTTCTAGCCAAGCCAGGGCTCGATGGCCACGAGCTGGGGGCCATGGCCGTGGCCCGCGGGCTGCGGGATGCTGGCATGGAGATAGTCTACACCGGCCTCCACCAGACACCGGAACAGATAGTATCGGCGGCCATCCAGGAGGACGTCGACGTCATCGGCACCAGCATCTACTCCGGGGCCCATGTCGGCCTGATGCGCAAGGTCATGGAAAGGTTAAAGGAGAAGGGCGTCGCCGGCCAGTTCCTGGTCATCGTCGGCGGCGCCATACCGCTGGAGGACGTGCCGAAACTGAAGTCCCTGGGGGTGGCCGAGGTCTTCTCCAGCCGCGCCAGCGTAGAGGACATCGCCCGGTTCATCAAACAGGCGGTCCAGGCCGCCAGCGAAAGGAAAGGCCATGGTCAAGGTTAGGGTGCGACTCCTCGGCATATCGGGTACGCCAATAAAGGACGGCAACTGCGACAACCTGGTGAAGCAGGCGCTGGATGCAGCGCTGGAGATGGGCGACGTGGAGACGGAGTTCGTCTCCCTCGCCGGCAAAGAGATACAGATGTGCCAGCACTGCCAGTACTGCATCGAAAACCGGACAGCCTGCAAGATCAAGGACGATGCCACGCCCATCTACCAGATGATGGAGCGGGCAGACGGTTTCATACTGGGAGGCCCCACCTGGGACCTCACCCTGGCGCCCCCGCTACTGAACCTCATCTCGCGGCTCAGGGAGGCAACTTTCTTCTCCTACAGGTACAGGAACAAGGTCGGTGGTGGCGTTACCTGCGGCTGGTTCGGCTGGGGCATGGACGCGGCCCTGGATGTCATTGACCGCCTCATGCGCTCCATGCAGGTAATACCTGTGGCCCGCGGCTCGGCCATGAGCAGCGCCATGGCCTACGGCCAGAGGGCAGCCCATATGGAACACGGGGCCCTGGACGACAAGGCTGGGCTGAGGTCGGTGAGGAACGTCGGGCTCCGCGTGGCTGAGATAGCCAGGCTCATCAAGTTCGCCACCGAATCCGGGGCACTGCCACCCCCAGAGCTGCTCGTGGTCACCACCGGAGGCCGCATGAAGGCACCGCAGAAGACGGCTGAGAAAAAGAAGTTCGTGGACGGGGTGTGGAGGTAGAGCCAGACTTCTGCGAAGCGGGCGTTGAAACGACCATGTGCAGCAGGTCTCCGTATCAATGGGACTAGACAATCCACCAACATGTCAAGGCCAATATTCTACGGCTGGATAGTTGCCGTCGCCGGCATGCTGGCAACGTCCGTATTCCAGTTCGTCAATTCCTACTCGGTCTTCTTCCCTTCGCTCTCCCGGGACTTCGGCTGGAGCCGGGCCGACGTAGCCTCAGCCTACTCTATCTTCGCCATCGCCTATAGCCTGTCGGTTGTTCCAATGGGGCGGCTGATCACAAGGATAGGGCCGCGGCTGGTGGTAGTGCTGGGAGCAATCTTGATTGGCGTAGGGATAGGTCTGTCAAGCACGGTCCAGACCATCGGACAGCTACGCCTTTGGTTCGGCTTGATAACGGGCCTGGGTGCGGGTGCTCTCTGGACAACGCCGATGTACGCGGTGTCGCAATGGTTCTACGACAGCAAGAGGAAGGGCCTTGCCCTCGGAATAGTATCCAGCGGCGCCATCAGCATACTCTTTCCCATCGTGGCAAGTCATCTCATCAGGGTCACCGACTGGCGCCAGACCTATGCCGCCTTCGGGATAGCCATATTCGCTATCCTCATCCTTGCCGCCTTTCTCATACGTTCTCCAGAGCCGAAAACACCCAAACCCCACGACGCTAACGTCAGTACTCCTACAGTATCCAGCCCCTTGGTACACACACCGGGGCCAGAATTCACTGTACGCGAGGCATTGAGCAGTCACCAGTTCTGGATGCTCTACACCAGCTACGGGCTGGGTATACTGGGGTTAAGCCTGTCTCTGGTACACCTGGTGCCTCTTGCCGGGGACAGACACATATCGGAGGTGGTGGCTGCCGGCGCTCTGAGCGCCGCGATCGCCTTCGGAGCGGGTGGCCGCATAGTAATGGGCATGGTATCCGACCGCATCGGAAGGAAGCCAGCCTTCGCCTTCTCCTATGCCCTCCAGACGGCGGCCATGGTATGGTTGTCTATTGCCAGTCAGAGCTGGATGCTCTACGTATTCGCACTACTCCTGGGGGTATCCTGGGGAGGGTGGGTCACCGTCTACCCTTTCATCTTCGGCGACTATTTTGGACTGAAGCATTTCAGCACTGTCTTCGCCATAGCCACCTCCAACTTCGCCGTCGGGGGCGCTATCGGGCCCTACCTGGCGGGCTGGGTATTCGACCACACGGAAAGCTACACCGTGGTCATCCTCATTTCCGCAACCCTGTGCGCCATCTCCTTCGCACTATCCTGTCTCCTGCCACCCCCAGCCAAGACGCGTCTCAATACAAGCTCACTGTGAACTCGGGAAAAACTGCCAACAGGACGTAGCTTCAGGACCACCTGGCCTCTCTCGACATCACCGTGCAGGTCAGGCCTGAAACATATTCACAGACCGCCTTCACAGAGGAACCTGGACCAAATACCGCGGCCACACCCAGGCGCAGCAGCTCCCCACTGTCTTCTGGAGGAATAGCTCCCCCAAAGATAAGAGGTACCCCCGCCATCTGCTTTTCGCGCATGAGCCTCAGTATCTCAGGGGCGAAGTAGCGGTGCTCTCCCATAGAACAGCTCACCCCGATGACATCCACGTCCTCGTCCTGTGCTGTCCTCACTACCTCGGCCGGGAGTTCGAATCTGGTGAATATCACCTCCACTCCGGCATCCATCAGTGACCTGGCCACCGTCCTCACTCCACGGTCGTGGGCATCCATCGCCCACTTACAGAGCAAGACCCTTAGCCTCTGTGTCTTAGTGCCCATTCCATCACCTCTGGTAGCTGTCCCGTGACAGGGCCCTGCGGCCCTTCACCGGTCTCTAATAGGTATAGGCCCAGCCGTAGACCTCTTTCAACACTCCCATTACCTCGCCCAGCGTGGCATTTGCCTTCACTGAGTCCAGCACCGCGGGCATAAGCTCAGCATTATGCTTCGGCCACCTCTCCTTCACCTCCATCGCCACTTTCTTGAGCTCCCCAAGGGCAGCCTGCACCTTCGCCGAGTCGCGGCGGGCCCGGAACTCCCTCACCCTCTGCACCAGGACATCCTCAGCCTTGGGGTCGGAGCGAAACAGGCGGGGCTTCATGTCCTCCTCGGTATAGTACCTGTTTACCCCCACCTTGACCCTCTCGCCCTTCTCCAGCGCCTGCCGCCACTCGTAGGAGGACCGCTCGAGCTCTCTGCGGAACCAACCGCTACGCCAGCAGTTGAGGTATCCTATGTCCTCTATTCTCTTCATCAGTTTAGAAGCCTCTTCCTCCACCCTGTTCGTCAGCCACTCCACATAGTACGACCCTCCCAGCGGGTCCACGACCTTGGCCACGTTGCTCTCGTGGTAGATAACCTGCTGAGTCCTGAGGCAGAGCGTCGCCGACTCCTCAGTAGGAATAGAAAGTGCTTCATCGTAGTGCGTGGTCCAGATGGAGGTAGCGCCAGCGAGTACTGCCGCAAGCGTCCCTATCCCCGCCCGCACGATGTTGTTCAGCGGTTGCTGTGCCGTCAGCGATGTCCCCGCAGTCTCCGTCTGTATAATGGTGGCCAGTGACTTCGGCCTCTTACACCCCCACCTCTCCGCGGCTATCCTGGCCCACATCCGCCTCAGTGCCCGCACCTTGGCTATCGCCTCAAAGAAATCGTCGTCAATGGCCACGTGGAAGCCATACCGGCCCACGAAGTCATCGGCCGTGAGCCCGGCCTCGACACAGGCATCAGTAAAAGCCACAGCGGTGGCAAGCATAAAGGCCAACTCCTGCACCGGCGTGGCCCCTGCCTCCTGAAAGCCATATCCCTGGAATGAGATGGGGCTCCAGCGGGGGATGTTGTGGCTGCAATACCTGATGTACTCCGTGGCCACCTTGAGCTCGTTCTCCGGGGCGAAGGAGCGCAGGTCCCAGCACGTCTGGCGATAGAAGTTGGCCACCGTGTGCCCTCGAAGCTGCTCTGGATAAAAGCCCATGTTCTCAGCACAGGCAACATACATCGCCAGGGTAGGCAACGAGCTGTCATAGGTAGCAAAGACCACGCCCGTCTTGTCCAGAGGGAGCCCGCCGAACAGCACCTCCATGTCCTTCACGTTGCACCAGGAGGAGCCCACCACACCGACCTGGCCCCGGGCCGCAGGATGGTCTGGGTCGTACCCCTCCTGCACCACGGCATCGGGGACAACGAAGTACTGTGGCACCATCCCCTCGTGGGCGTCCAACCCCTGCTGGCGCAGCAGGTCATACCTCTCCCGTGTCTGCTCCGGGAGACCATAGCCCATGCCCTGCTGCGTGGTCCACATGGAGAACTGGTATAGAAGAGGGTACGTGCCCCGGGTATAGGGGGATACGCCGGGCATGCCAATGTCCCTGAAGTCGGACTTCTGTACATCTGCCGGGGTATACACTGGCTTCAATGGGATGCCGGAGTCCGTACGCAGGTCGCATTCCCGGCCATCGTAAAGCCTGGAGTACTCCTTCCGCCACTCCTGCTCTAGCTCTCGGGCCTCTTTCTGCACCCTACGGGTAAACACTCAAACCACCCCCTTGGTCTCAGTCTCTGCAAGGTTCATATCAAGAGGTCATGCTGGTGATGATGTGTCGCACGAGACCGCCGACAGGCCGATGGTATACCACGTCCCTAGGCGTGTCAAGGCAAAACCTGACAACGTTCGATGTATCCCACACGACGTTGCGAGTGTCCGCCAACTCGCCAGGAGAACGAGAGCACCAGGGACCATCGAACGGGCCACCTACCTGTCGTTGACAAGCTAACAGCACCAACGTATATTGCGTCAGGACAGTTTTCCCATTCACCTGCTCAGGAGGTAGAGCACCTATGGACTTCGAGTTCAACGATGAACAGAAGATGTTCCGCAACATGGCCCGCGAGTTCACCGAACGCCACGTGAAGCCCCACGTCAAGGAGGTGGAGAAGGAAAAACGCTTCTTCCGCGAGGTGCTGGTAGAGGCAGCACCGCTCGGCCTCTTAGGCATCACCGCACCCCAGGAATACGGCGGCCTACAGGCAGACCGCATCTCCTATTGCTGTGTTCTGGAGGAGATAGCCAAGGTCAGCACGACAGCGGCAACGATAGTCGGCGTCCAGAATTCTTTCTCTGAGACCCCGATACTGGAATGGGGCACACCGGAGCAGAAGAACAAGTATATCCCGCGCTTGATCAGGGGTGAGATACTAGGTTGCCTGGGAGTGACCGAGCCAAACCACGGCAGCGACCCAGCAAGCATGGAGACAATGGCCATCCGCGACGGCAACGGCTGGGTTGTCAACGGCGCCAAGATGTTCACCACTGGCGCGGTGGTGGCCGACATCTGCACCACCGCCGCTCAGACCGACCGCTCTCTGAAGCATAGGGGAATATTCGCCTTCGTCGTGGAGAAGGGTACGCCTGGATTCAACCCCCGGGAAGTCCCGGGGACGCTGGGCCTGCACGGCTTCCCCACCTCGGAGATCTCCTTCCAGAACTGTCGCGTACCAGACGAGAATATGCTGGGCAAGGTC
This sequence comes from Chloroflexota bacterium, assembly GCA_040754215.1. Classification (GTDB taxonomy): domain Bacteria; phylum Chloroflexota; class Dehalococcoidia; order JACPPY01; family JACPPY01; genus JBFMDE01. Next base: position 26,886 of record JBFMDE010000011.1, on the reverse strand, counting down.
GGCGATGGCTTTAAGGTGTTCATGAGCGGCCTGGACGACGCCCGTCTGCTGGTATGCGCCGTCAGCGTGGGCATCGCCCAGGGCTGTATCGACGCCTGCATCGAGTATGCGCAGCAACGACAGCAGTTCGGCAAACCAATCGGCAACTTTCAGCTGATTCAGGCCAAGGTCGCGGACATGGTCGTGGAGATGGAGGCAGCAAGGCTACTGGCCTACCGCGCGGCAACCCTGATGGACCAAGGCCTCCGCGGAAGAGTGGAAACGAGCTACTGCAAGCTCTTCGGCTCAGAAATGGTGCAACGGGTGACCTACAACGCCATCCAGATACATGGCGGCTACGGTTACATTGACGAATATCCCGTGGAGAGGCACTTCCGAGACGCCAGAGCCCTCACCATAGTCGAGGGTACCTCGGACATCCACCGGTTGTCCATCGGCCGCCACCACATAGGCATCAACGCCTTCGTTTAGAGACAGGCTACACCAGCGACCGCACATAGCTCACGATGTCTTCTAGCGGCGTTCCAGGACCGAAGACGGCCTTGACCCCGGCCTTCGTCAGCGCCTTCGAATCCCTTTTCGGCACTGCGCCGCCAAGGATGACAGGCATCCTCCTCGCACCGCTGCGCTCCAGTTCCTGCACCACCCGCGGCGCCAGCACCAGGTGATTACCTGAGAGGCTGCTCAGTCCGATAACATCCACGTCCTCCTGGAGAGCTGTCCTCACGATAGCATCGGGGAACTGGTTGCCCAGGTAGATGACCTCCATGCCCGCATCGCGCAGTGCCCTAGTCACCACCATGGCACCCCTCCAGTGTGAATCAAGGCCTAGCTTCGCGACCAGTATCTTCAGTCTCTTCTCAGCCATCCATCGCTCCTGTGAGACATCACACCAGGGGTATCCTCCACACCCCCAGTTCCTGTCTCAGAACATCGGCCACTTCCCGTAGCGTGGCCAGGGACCTCACGCAGTCCAGCACTGCCGGCATGACGTTGCCGCCGTCGGCGCACCTGGCCCTCAAGGAGTCGAGCGCCGTGCGCAACCGCTTCTGGCTACGCTCTTTCCTTAGACGGTCCAGCTTGGCCTTCTGCACTTTGACCGTCTCCGGTGTCTCGAAAAGCTCGACCTCTTCCTCCTCACATTCGTCATGGAAGCAATTCAGGCCGACGACCTTTCGCTCCCCGGATTCGATGGCACACTGCTGCTGGTGAGCAGACATGGCTATCTCGCGGTGTACCCAGCCCTTTTCGGCAGCGGCCACGATGCCGCCCTGTGCCTCTATCTCCTCCAGATAGTCCCAGACGCGCTGCTCCAGCTCATCGGTCAGGCTCTCCACGAAGTACGAGCCCCCAAGGGGGTCAATGGTATTCACCACCCCTGTCTCGTACTGGATTATCTGTTGTGTGCGTAACGCCAGCAGAGCGGCCTTCTCCGTCGGCGTGCACAGGGCCTCGTCGTAGCCATCTACATGCAACGACTGCGCTCCACCGAGAACCGCCGCCAGCCCCTGAAAAGCGGCACGCGCCACGTTGTTCAAGGGCTGTTGTGCCGTGAGCGCAACGCCAGCCGTCTGCACGTGAAAACGGAAGAGCGCCGAGCGTTGGTCCTTGGACCCCAACCTCTCACGTACCACCCTACCCCAGACACGGCGCGCCGCACGGTACTTGGCTATCTCCTCGAAGAAGTCGTTGTGGGCTGAGAGGAAGAACGACAGCCGGGGCAGAAAAGTGTCCGGGCCCCAGCCACGCCGCATCGTCTCCTCAGCGCCTGCTATCGCATTGGCGATGACGAACCCTATCTCCTGGACCGCGGTGGCGCCAGCCTCGCGATAGTTGTAGCCGGTGTAGCTGATGGGGTTCCATCGCGGCACCTGCCTGATGCAGTATTCGATCAGGTCACAGGACAAGCGAAAGGACTGTCGCGGCGACATCGGCTCCGGGGCTACAGTGACCGCGGTTTCCATCAGGAAATCGTTCTGCGTAGTACCCGTCAGCTTGCCCGGAGCCATCCTCCGCTTTTCCGCTACAGCCAGATACATGCTGAACAGGGATACCGCCGTGCTGGGATTACAGGTGACCAGGGAGACGCTCATCTGGTCAATGGGGATGCGTGAGAAGAGCACCTGCATGTCCTGGACGGAATCTATGGCCACCCCACCCCTGCCAGCATCCCCCTCAGACTCCGGGTCGTCGGAGTTGTACCCACGGAGCGTAGGATAGGAGAAGGTGATGTTCAGGCCAGTGGCGCCTTGCTTGATCAGAAACCTGAGCCTCTTGTTGGTCTCCTCCGGCGGCCCGAAACCAGCAAGTTGACGGACGGTCCATAGCCTGCCGCGGTACATCGTCGGATAGACTCCGCGGGTGAAGGGCTCCTTCCCCGGGAAACCCAGGGCATCAGCGTAGTCCATCTCAGCGATGTCCGCAGGGGTATACAGGGGAGCTACGGGTATGCCTGATAGAGTGATGAAGCTATCTCGCCTCTCTTCATCCTTGCGGTAACACTCCTTCAACCAGTGCTCCGCAGCCAGCCCTAACCTCCTGGACTCATTCTTGTTAAACAGACTGCTCACGCCAATATCCTCCAAGAAAGGCAGGCTTCAGCTACCGAAAACTGAGGCACGGGTACGGGTCAGGACAGCACCAGCGGTACTCATCACCCAGGACGGCTCGCGGGCCGGCTGCCGCGCAGGCTGAGGCTGAACCCTAGATAACGCCCACCTGCCCCATGGCGCAGATGACCTGGCCGGTGACGTAGTAGCTCTCGTCAGAGGCCAGGAAGACGACCAGCGGGGCCACATCCTCCGGCTCACCCATCCGCTGCACCGTGCTCTCCTTGGACAGCTTCTCATACATCATGGCCCTGACCTTCTCCGGGATTGCCTCCGTCATCGCCGTCCTGGCTGCAGGTCCCACCGCATTGATGCAGATGCCATAGCGCGCCAGCTCCTTGGCATTGGACTTGGTCAGGCCTACTATGCCCGCCTTCGCCGCGCTGTAGTTGGCCTGGCCGATGTTGCCGTACAGGCCGGCAGAGGAGGTGATGTTTATTATCCTGCCCTTGACCCCTTTCTCAATGAAGTGCTTCACTGCCGCCTGGCTGTTCAAGAATGTCCCTCTGAGGTGAATGTTAATCACCGTATCCCACTGCTCCTCGGTCATCCTCACCATCAGGTTATCCCTGGTGACCCCGGCGTTGTTTACCAGCACGTCCAGCTTGCCGAACTCCTTGGCCGCCATAGCTACCAGGTTCTCCGCCACCTCCTTTGTCCCCACACCGCCGATACAGGCCACCGCCTTACCACCGGCTGCCTTTACCTCACCCACCACCTTGTTAGCCAGCTCAGGTACTACATCGTTGACCACGACGGACGCGCCCTCCTTGGCCATGACCAGTGCGAAACCCCGCCCCAGCCCCGCACCCGCCCCGGTCACCACAGCTACCTTGCCTTCGAGTCTACGCATGATGCCTTCTGCCTCCTTTACACTCTACAGTCAAAGGCTACAACACCGACCTCACCCTGATGGTGGTCTTTATGACCCCGGTACGGCCATCACGGTACTTCACTGGGGCCTCGATCTCAAACCCCTCTTTGCCTCCGTATATAGCCCCTATCACGTCCGCATACCGGTTCTCCACAAACTTCCGCCGCAGCTTCCGCGACCGCGTGAGCTCCGCCTCGTCCGGGTCGAACTCCTTGTGCAGGTTGACGAACTTCCTCACCTTCATCTCGTCCGGCAGATACCGGTTCACCCGCTCCATGTCCTTCAGTATCAGGTCGTAAACCTGCTCCTTCTGCGATAGGTCCACAAAGGTGGTGTAGTTGATGCGGTGCTCCTCGGCCCAGTCGCTCACGTTCTCAAAGTCTATGTTCACCATCGCCGAGACAAAAGGCTTGTCCGGCCCTCCCATCACCATACAGTCTTTAACGTACGGGCTGAACTTAAGCTTACCCTCGATATATGATGGAGCAAACTTTTTGCCCGAGGACAGCTCCACCATCTCCTTCACGCGGTCGTAGTACACAAGGTGGCCCCTCTCATTGATGTAGCCCGCATCTCCGGTGTGCAGCCAGCCCTCGGAGTCTATGAGCTCCCTGGTGGCCTCGGGGTCCTTGTAGTACCCCCTGGAGGTGAGGGGGCCGGTCAGTAGTATCTCTCCCTGGGGGCTAATCTTGATCCAATCGGGGTTAAGCGGACGGCCGACCGTCTCCGGGTCTATGTCATCAATGGTGTGCGCGGTCTGCAGCCCGGCCTCGGTAAGGCCATACAGTTGCCTCAGTTGAACGCCGATGGCGTGGAAGAACTTCAAAGTATCAGGGCTGAGCGCCGCGCCGGCCTGGAAGCCTGACCTGAGTCTGAGCATGCCCAATCTGTCTCGCAACGGTCGGAATACCACCAGGTCGGCAATGCCGTGCAGAGTCCTCAACAGGAGCCCTGGCCTGCGCCTCTGAAACTTCGCTTGCGCATACTTGTAGCCCACAGGCAGAAAGACATTGAACATGAAACGCTTGAAACGGCTGGTCTCGTTGATCTTCGACTGTACCGAGCTAGCGTAGTTCTCCCACAGCCTGGCCGAAAGGAAGAGGAACTGTGGACCGACCTCACGGATGTTCTCCATCACCGTCTCAGGTTCTTCGGGGAAGTTGACCTCGGTGCCTGACAGCAAACAGCCAGCTATTCCCAGTATCTGCTCCGCCGCCCAAGCAGGGGGGGTGAAAGACAGCCAGACGTCGCTGTCGTACCACTTGTCTATCGCCAGCCATGCTCTGGCATTGCTCACCAGCATCTCGTGGGAAAGCATAACGCCCTTCTGCCTGGCGATCCCGTCCTCGGTAGCCCTGGTGGTGCCGGACGTGTAGCACAGGGCGGCGATATCACTGCCTTTGGTCTTGTCAATACCAGCCTCAAAAGCTCCAGGGTGTGCCTCCTCGTACTTCCTACCAAGTTCCTGGAGCTCAGCAAAACTCATGAGTAAGGGCATGTCATAGTACCATAGCCCCTTGGCTTCCCAGTAGATGATCTTTTGCAGGACGGGGAGCTCGTTCTTGACCTCCAGTATCTTGTCCACCTGCTCCTGGTCTTTGGCGAAGACAAACTTCGCCTCCGCATGGGACAGGAGGTACTTGATCTCAGAGAAGTGCGCGTCAACGTACATGCCCACCGAGATACCGCCAGCGGACTGCACTGCATACTCAGCCCAGAACCACTGTGGGTCATTGTCACCCACGATCGCCGCCACATCACCTGGGCCTAGCCCCAGGTGCACCAGGCCGAGGGAAGCCCACTTAACGTTCTCGTACACATCCTTCCAGGTGTACTTGTTCCAGATGCCGAACTCCTTCTTGCGCATGGCGACCTTCTTGTCGCCGTACTTCATGCACTGCGCCCTCAGGATTCTCGGAAAAGTATTGAGGCTGACTAGTTCTGCACCGATGATAGTCAATATCGGACTCCTGGCACTGGCACCCTCTAGGCGGCGACGCCGAGATAGGCCTTGATCACCTCAGGATTGGCCTTGACCTCTTCAGGAGTGCCGTCAGCGATGACCTGGCCCCAGTCCAGCACCACCACCCGCTCGGCTACGTCCATGACCACGCCCATGTCATGCTCCACCAGAATGACGGTCGGCTTCTGGTGGATTACCTTTGTCCACTTGGCATCGTGCACGTCGAGGATGAAGCGTGCCATGTCTTCCTTCTCTTCCAGGTTCATCCCTGCCATAGGCTCATCCAGCAGCAACAGCCTCGGCTCCAGGGCCAGCGCCCGTCCCATCTCCACCCTCTTGCGCTGGCCATAGGGCAGCGCGCCCACGTGCTTCTTCCTTATCGCCTCCATCTCCAGGAAGTCTATTATCTCCTCCACGATGCGGCGATGCCGTATCTCCTCGGAGTGCGCCGGCCCGAAGTATAGCGCTCCCTGAAGGGCCCCGTTCTTGAAGAAGACGTGTCTGGCCGCCATGATGTTGTCCTGTGTGGTCAATCCGGTGAACAGCTCGATCTGCTGGAAGGTGCGTGCCACACCGAGCCCGGCTATCCTGTGGGCCGGCATCCTGGTGATGTCTTGCCCGTAGAACGTTATCCTGCCCTTTTGAGGGCGGTAGAAGCCGCTGATGCAGTTCATGAGACACGTCTTACCGGCGCCGTTAGGCCCGATGATAGCCAGCAGCTCTCCTTCCTTGACCTCCAGGCTCACACCACCCAGTGCCTTGAGTCCTCCGAAGCTGAGGTGGATGTCCTCCATCTTCAGGGCTATCCTGTTATCCGCCATCATCGTCTCCTTCCGTCATGGTCAGGGGTTGACTCCCTCTAGTCCGAATGCTGCGCGAGGCGACATAAGTGGCATAGCATTGCCACCTGCAGGGCTGCCAGCTTACCGCTGGCAGCCCCGCGCGAACGCCCACCGCCAGCAAACTCAGGGTTCCCCGAAAAACAGAGTTCTACAGGGATAACTACTTGTACTTGGCTTCCAACAGGTTGGGGGCCTCCATCCAGTCAGACACTGGAAGTAGCTTGCCATCCTTGAACTGGTACACCCGCGCCAGGGAGGGGGAATACCTGTCGGCCGTATAGGTGATCGTTGATATCCCCAGCGCCGAGAAGTTCTTCAGTTTGAGCAACTGGGCCTTGATGGCCTCGCCACTCAGCTTGTCCCAGCCGACTTCTTTGACGGCCCTGCCGATAACCTCCTTGCAGATCAGCACGTTCTGGAACCCCAGCGGGTAGAGGACAGTCCTGTCCTTCGCCGGCCTGCTGGCCTTGTCGAAGTACTCCGTCATCTTCTGGATGCCGGGGTTGTCGGTCTCATCCCAGCTGACGAAGTTGAAGATGGCCACTGAGCCTTCCACCAGCTCCTTGGTGCTTATGTACATGCAGGACCAGTCGAAGCCGATGGCACCGGCAAAGGGGACGTTGTAGCCGAGCTGCTTCAACCCCTTGAGCACCACTACCGGGCCAGTGGCCGTGGAGTTGGAGTATATCCAGTCGGCCCCCTTGTCTCTGATCCTCACCAACTGCGTGGTGACGTCCAGGTCCGCCATTTTGAAGACCTCTTCCGCTACGAGGTTAACGCCCTTGGACTTGAAATAGTCCCTGACCTCCTGGGTAAGGATGGCCCTGCCATAGGTGCTGTCCCAGGTCAAGAACGCCACCTTGGGCGGTGCAGACCCTTTCCACGTCTTCATAAGCCAGTCGGCGAAGAGGCCGGCGAAGTCAGCATAGGTGAGGTACATCCCGAAGGTGTAGGCGCGGGGGTATATCGCAGAGGTCGCGGTCACGGAAAGGGTTGGTATCTCGTCCTCCGCGATGCGGTCGTGAAGCGCCTCAGCATAGGCAGAGACTATCAGGTTCAGCATCACTGGCCTGGGGCTCATGTTCACCAATTCGGTGTACATCGAGGTCGCCAGGTCCACTTTGCCTGCCCCATCCCGCACCACTACCTCGATAGGTACGCCATCTATCCCCCCGGTGTCATTTACATAAGCCTGTGCATCGAGGTATGCATCCAGGGTAGGGCCTGCAATGGCTGCGTATGGGCCTGTAGCGTCGGTAATCACCCCTATACGGACAACGGTCGGTTTCTGGACTGTCGGGGCCGCCTGTTTGCACGCCGCCAGAGGAGCCAGGGTCAACAACAAGACGACCAGCACAAGAGCAAACTTCGCTAAGTGTTTCATCGTACCCCCTTTTTCTATCTTCATGCCTAATTCTCAGCTATCTCATATCATCCTCATATCCATCCCACACCTGCCTTCGTCAATGACTGTAGGGATGCAGCCTGTAGGCCGCCTTGAATATCTCCCACCTGTGGTAAAGTCCGCGGGGCTCGAAGAGTATGAACAGCAGGATGGCCAGGCCGAACAGGAGCGGAGACAGTGCCGCACTCGCCTGGCCACCTATGGCGGGGAATGTGCTGCTCACCCAGGGGCTGAGCAGTGAGACACTCAGGTCTAACGTGCGGATGAAGACTGCGCCGAAGACCGCCCCGGTAGTGCTGCCGATGCCACCTACGATTAGCATGCCCAGGTACCAGATGGAGTCCACCAGATGGAAATGCGTCGGCGCTATGTTTCTCATCCAGTGCGCCCACAGCGCTCCCGCGATCCCCGCATAGAAGGAGCAAATGGCAAACGCCAGCAGCTTGTAGCGAAAGACGTTGACGCCCATGACCTCAGCGGCCAGGTCATTGTCCCTTATCGCCACAAAGGCCCGGCCCACCCGGGTACGGACGATATTCTTGGCAAAGAAGGTCATGATGACCGCGATCGGGATGATTACATAGAACATCTCCGTCTGGGTGTTCAGCACCAGCCCACCGCCCAGCGCTGGCGCTGGCACACGGAAGGAATGTATCCCGCCGGTGATGTCCGGCTTCACGTTCACTATCATCCACGGGACCACGAATTGGGCCGCCAGGGTAGCCATTGCCAGGTAGAACCCCTTGACCCTCAGAGAAGGAGTGCCAAAGACCAGGCCAACAATGGCTGCCACAACCCCCGACACCGGCAGGGCGGCCCAGAAGGGCCATTTGAGGTGCACGGTGAGCATGGCCTGGGTGTAAGCCCCCACCGCCATGAAGGCAGCCTGGCCCAGCGATATCTGGCCACAGTATCCTGTCAGAATATTCAGGCCAAGCACCGAAATAACAGAGATGCCTATCAGGTTACCCAGGGTGATCACACGAGGTCCGGCGAAAGTCGGCAGCGCGAACAGCAGCACCAGGCCCCCCACCAGGATTATCCACTGCGTCCTGGTGCGGACGATGGCCATATCCTGAGCATAGGTCTCGTTAAACGTCCCGCAGGGAAGCGACACCGCTATATCCTCTCAATCCGCTTCAGGCCGAAGAGGCCCTCGGTCTTGAACAGCAGCACCAGAAGCAGGATCACGTAAGGAGTGACCTCTCCTATCTTGGGGTCAATCAGTCCGCTGGCCAGGTTCTCCAGCACTCCTACTGCGATGCCCCCAACTATCGCCCCCGGAATGGAGTCCAGGCCACCGAACAGCACGGCGGGAAACGCCTTGAGGCCGACGGCCGCCGTCTCCGTCACCCCGAGCGCCATTCGGTCGGAGACCATGATGCCGCCGATGGCTGCCAGCACACCTGCAATGGCCCAGGTCAGGGCGAACACCCGGGTCACCCTTACGCCGGTGGCCCTGGCCACCTGGTGGTCCTCAGCCGTGGCCCTCATCGCTAGCCCGGTCTTGGTACGCTGAAAGAAGAAGACGAACAGTGCGAAGGCCACCATGGCCAGGACAAACGACAGTAGAAGGCCTTGCGACAGTGAAACACCTGCCACCCACAACGGGGCCTCAGGGAATATCGGGGTCGGGAAGCTGACCGTATAGGCGCTCCAACCGAGTATCACCACCCCACGGAGTATGGAAGACACCGCCAGGGTAGCCATTATCGCGGCCAGAAGGGGTTGTCCAATCAACGGGCGCAGCGACAGCCTCTCAATGATCAGGCCCAGGACGAACGAGCCGAGAAGGGCGACGAGGAAGCTAGGCCAGACGGGAACGCCAGCCCAGGCCAGCAGCGACCAGCAGAGAAAGCCGCCGACGACCATCATCTCGCCTACGGCGAAGTTGAAAACACGGGTGGCCTTATAGATAAGGACTATGCCAAGGGCGACCACGGCGTAGACGCCGCCTACCAGGATACCATTGGTCAGGAACTGGACGAAATTCACCATTGTGCCAGTTTCTCCGCAGTCCGTCTAGCTCACAGCATCAAGCAGAGGGCAGTAAGTAGGGTCAAACCCTGCGCCGGTCGTCAACGACCCTGGCGCCCTGGGGTATTGTCCCCTCTTTCAACAGTCTCACCTCCGGGGTCACGCGCAGGGCGGCCTTGAGCTGCTCGATGAGCCTTACCCTGAGGTCATCGCTCGGCACCGGGCCACGGCACTCCACGCAGATGGTCAGCTCATCACGCAGCCCGGGACGCTCCACGATGATCTGGTATCTCCCCAGCTCAGTGTAGCCAGCGAGGACACCCTCTATCTGCCGCGGGGAGATGAACATCCCCTTTATGCGGGCGATGTCGCCCGAGCGCCCCAGTATGCGCTTGAGCCGGGGCGTGGTGAGCCCGCAGGGGCAGGGCTCCAGGTTGAGCCCTTCGGTGATGTCGCCGGTGCGGTACCTTATCACCGGCATCGCCTGCCGCTTCAGGTCGCAGCCCACCACCTCTCCACCCTCACCCCAGGGCACGTGCTTGCCCGTGGCCGGGTCTATGACCTCAAAGATGTTGTCGGCAGTGATGTGCATGCCACCGCCCTCGGGACACTCGGCGGCGACAAGGCCGAGGTCAGCAGTGCCATAGGTCTCGCGCACCGCCGCGCCGAAGGCCTCGCTCAGCTCACGTTTTCCCTTCTCCGTCCTCACCTCACCGAAGATGAAGATGTTCTTGATGTTCAGGTCACGCCTGGGGTCAATCCCCATCTCTTTCGCCGTCTCGAACAGGGTCTGGGCGAAGGTAGGAAAGGCCAGCAACCCCTCGGCCCTGGTGAGCTTGAGCAACTCGATGTGGGTCTGACTGTTGCCCACTCCACCCGGCAGTACCACACCACCCGTGCGGCGGAACCCCGAATCCAGGAGCTTACCCGCAATTACCCAGTTGTAGTTTGCGGTGACATCGACTATCATTCCAGGCCTCATCCCCATAATGTAGAGGGTCCTGCTGACAACCTTCACCACCCAATCGTAGTCCCTCTCTGTCAAGGGTATCATCAGCGGGCCAGGGGCGTAGAACAGGTGCCTCAGCTTGCTCCGCGGGACTGCCAGAAAGTCACCGAAGGGGGGGCTCTTCGCCTGGTTCTCGATGAAGACTTCCTTGGAGATGAAGGGCACCTTCGCATAGTAGTCATCCAGGCTCTTGATGTCCTTCGGATGTACCCCTGCGACGTCGAAGCTACGGCGGTAGAATGGGGAATTCGAGTAGGCATGCTCCAGTTGTGGCACCAGCATCCGCCACTGGAGCGCCTTGACCTCTTCCTGAGTCAGTGTTTCCAGAAACCCCCGTGGCCATCGCAGCCTCTTCGAAGACATCAGCCACCTCCTGATGTGATACCCGGGGTGAAACGTCTACAGGATAGTGGCATAGGTACGACTTGTCAAGGAGCTACTCGTTTTTGGTTCGGTGGACAACCCGACGAGGCTCCAATAGAAACAGCAGAGCCGGTGTTGACCTTACAACCCCGAAGATGATACAAAAGGGGGCCCGAATCCTACCGGCAAACTCAGGTATAGGAGGCAAAAGACGTGGGTACCAGGCTGAAAGACAGGGTAGCCGTAGTGACAGGAGCAGGGCGAGGGATAGGGCGGGCTGTGACCCTGGCCCTTGCTCGAGAGGGGGCGGCGGTTGTCGTCAATGACATTGACCCCGTGCCAGCACTGGAGGTGGTGAAGGAGATAGAGGCCGTGGGCGCCAGGGGACTGGCCCTGGTAGCCGACATCAAGCAAAGGGCCGAGGCAGAAAGGCTGATGAAGGCCGCCATTGACTCCTTCGGCCGCCTGGACATCCTGGTCAACAACGCTGGCATCACCCGCGACCTCTCCCTGTTCAAGATGCAGGAGAAAGACTGGGACGACGTCCTGAATATCTGCCTCAAGGCTGCCTTCTTCTGCACCCAGGCCGCCGCCTCTCACATGGCAGCTCAGGCGAAGCAGGAGAAGGACGGGGGTAGGGAGGTGAGCGCCAGAAAGATAATCAACGTCACCTCCGGCTCCGGCATCCGTGGCAATCCAGGCCAGGCCAACTACTCCTCGGCAAAGGCCGGGCTCATCGGCCTCACCAAGGCCATGGCCAAGGAGTTGGCCCGCTACAACATCCTGGTCAACGCCATCGCCCCGGTGGCCTGGACACGGATAACCCAGCAGATGTCAGAGGAGCTTCAGAAGGCCTTCCTCACCCGCATACCGCTGGGCCGCTTCGGCGACCCGGAGAAGGACATCGCCCCGGTGGTCCTCTTCCTGGCCTCGGACGACGCCAACTACATCACCGGCCAGGTAGTCGTGGTCAGCGGCGGGCAGGACATGTAGGAGGAGCAGATGACAGGGATCGTTTCCTACGGAGCGTATATCCCCCTGTACCGGATGGGCCACGAGGTCATCGCACAGGTCTGGGGAAAACGTGCTGGCAAAGGTGAACGGAGCGTGGCCAGCTACGACGAAGACAGCCTGACCATGGCCGTGGAGGCCACTATGGACTGCGTGAGCACAGGTGGCCGCGAGGGCGTGGATGGACTCTACTTCGCCTCCACCACTTCACCATACCGAGAAAAGCAGTGCGCCTCCATCGTAGCTGCGGCTGCCGACCTGGAGCAGGGCATCACCACCATGGACTTCGCCAACTCGCTGCGCGCAGGGAGCAACGCCCTCAAGGCTGCGCTGGACGCGGTGAAGGCCGGGCCTTCCTCGAAGGTCATGGTTGCAGCCGCCGACTGCCGCCTGGCGTATCCCCAGTCGGTACAGGAGCAGGGCCTCGGCGATGCCGCAGCGGCGGTCATGGTGGGAAGTTCTGACGTCCTGGCTGAGGCAGAGGACAGCTACTCCGTCTCCGACGACATCACCGACCTCTGGCGCAAGGAAAGTGACCACTTCGTCCGCTCCTGGGAGGACCGCTGGGTGCTCAGCTACGGCTATGACCGCAACATCCGCGCCGCAACCTCAGGCCTGCTGAAGAAGGCCGCACTCAAGCCCGCAGACTTCAACAAGGTCGTCATGTGTGGCCCCGATGGCCGCAGCCTGGAGGAGGCGGCAAGGTCACTGGGCTTCGACAAGGCCCAGCTCCAGGACTCGCTGCTGGGGGTGGTGGGCAACACCGGCGCAGCGCACCCACTGCTCCTGCTTGCAGCAGCGCTGGAGCAGGCAAGACCAGGGGAGCGTCTCCTGCTGGCAAGCTACGGCGATGGCGCCGATGCCTTCTCCTTCCGCATGACCGACCGGGTCCTGACAGCCCGGAAGCCCCGTGGGGTGAGAGGCAACCTGACTTCGAAGAGGGCGCTCACCAGCTACGGGAAGTACCTCTGCTTCCGCAATCTGGTGGAGCAGCCGGAGGAGCTCATCCGACTCTTCCCCGCCGCCACCGTGATGTGGCGCACCAGGGACTGGTCGCTCCGCGGGCATGCCAGCAGATGCCGCCGCTGCGGCCTGGTGACCTTCCCCATCCAGCGTGTGTGCTACAGATGCGGCAGCAAGGACGACTACGAACAGACAAGGCTTACCGACAAGAAGGGCAAGGTATTCACCTACTCCGTGGACAACATGGCTGGTACCCCTGACCCGCCGGTGGTGCAGACGGTGGTGGAGTCGGACGAGGGCCAGGCGCGCCTCTATTGCCTCATGACCGACTGCGACCCACCGGCGGTCAAAGTGGGGATGCCGGTGGAGTTCACCTTCCGCCGCTTCCACGAATGTGGCGGCTTCATCAACTACTTCTGGAAGTGTCGCCCGGTGAGGGGGTAAGGACATGGAAAGCATCAAGGACAAGGTCGCCATCATCGGCATGGGCTGCTGCCGCTTCGGCGAGAACTGGAAACAGGGCCCTGAGGACATGATGATAGAGGCCGCCTATGAGGCCTACGCGGATGCAGGTATCGAGCCGAAAGACATTCAGGCTGCCTGGCTGGGCACGGTGGGTGCCCACTGGGTAGGCATGGGCGGGCTGCCACTGGCAGAGGCCCTCAAGCTGCACCGCATCCCGGTGACCAGGGTGGAGAACTGGTGCGCCACCGGCCACGAGGCGCTCAGGAACGCCAGCTTCGGCGTGGCCTGCGGAATGTACGACGTGGTGCTGGCCCTGGGCTGTGAGAAGCTCAAGGACACCGGCTTCCCTGGCCTGGGTGTGGGCCGAGGTATGCACCCGGTGCTGGAGGTGCGACGGACCGCACCCGCCTCCTTCGCCCTGGCTGCCACTCGCTATTTCTACACCTACGGCCTCAGTCCCGAGGAGGGCAAGAGGGTGCTGGCGAAGGTCTCGGTGAAGAACCACAAGAACGGCGCCCTTTCTCCCAAAGCCCACCTCCGGCGGGAGGTCACTCTGGAACAGGTGTTGAACGCCCCCATCATCGCCTGGCCCCTGGGCCTCTTCGACTGCTGCGGCAACAGCGATGGTGCAGCGGCGGCTATCATCGCCCGTGCCGACATAGCAGAGAAGTTCCGCAAAAACCCGGTCTACGTCAAGGGCATCGGGCTCTCACAGAACTCAATGATGCCTCACTTCGAACCTGGCTTCCACTGGACCGGCTTCGCAGTCACATCTGAGGCGGCTAAGCAGGCCTACATTCAGGCAGGGATAACAGAACCGAGGAAGGAAGTAAGCCTCGCCGAGGTGCACGACTGCTTCACCATCACCGAGCTCCTGAACTACGAGGACCTTGGCTTCAGTCCCAAAGGTAAGGCCAAGGAGGATGTGGATGCCGGCACGTTTGAGCTCAGCGGGCAACTGCCGGTGAACAGCGATGGCGGGCTCAAGGCTTTCGGCCACCCCATAGCAGCCAGCGGGCTGAGGATGGTCTACGAGGTATATAAGCAGCTCCAGGGCAAGGCAGAGCTGCCGCAGCGGCAGCTCAAGGACCCAAAGCTAGGCCTGTGTCATACCCTGGGCGGCCATCCCCAGGTCTCCTGTGTGGTCATCTGCGGCAGGGAGCGCGGATAGGCCCGGTAGATGAAGGAGATGACATGCCAATACTCACCGAAGAGATGAAACGCAAGGCCATTGGCCTGGCAAACACACCGGTCACCATCGAGATGGAGAAGGGTATGATACGGAGGTTCGTCGAGGCCGTGGGAGAGGCCAACCCCAAATACCTGGGGGACGATATGGTGGCCCCACCTGGCCTGTTCCACACCCTGATGCTCGTCGGGCCACGCCCGGAGTTGCCCTTCGAGCTGCCGGTGAAGCGGATACTGGACGGCGGCGGAGAGTGGGAGTACTTCGTCCCCGCCAGGCCAGGAGACGTGCTCACGGTCACCACCGGGATCGCCGACGTCATCGAGCGAGAGAGCGGCGGCAGTTCCATGGTCCTCCTGGTGCGCGAGACCACATGGACCAATCAGCGCGGCAAGCTGGTAGCCCGCGCCTGCGGCATCACCATAATCCGCTAGGGAGGGTAGAGATGGCAGGACAGCTCTTCTACGAGGATGTAGAGGTCGGCATGGAAATACCACCCCTGACCAAGCACCCCACCCCGATGCAGCTAGTAAAGTGGGCTGGCGCCTCCGGCGACTACAACCCCATCCACTACAACCAGGATGCGGCAATCGCCCAGAATCTCCCCGGGATAATCGTCCACGGCCGCCTCAAGAGCGCCTTCCTCTGCCAGTTGCTCACCGACTGGATTGGTGAGCGTGGCAGGCTGGTCAAGATAGGCTGCCAGCACCGCGGCATGGACGTGTCGGATAGAGACCTGGTATGCAAGGGAAAGGTTACTGGCAAGTCAACAAAGGACGGCGGGCATCTGGTGGAGTGCGAGGTATGGGTGGAGAACGATAAGGGACAGAAGACGGCGCCGGGCACGGCAACAGTGGCCCTACCATCCAAGGAGAAGTAACACGCCCTCGTTCTCGCTGAGCATGCGGCTGTCACCAGAAGCCGCACCAGCATATGTTAGCTTGCCAAGAACTCGGCCGTGGAGCATGCTCCAGCCTTTGCTCGTCCCTACCTACCTGGCCTGAGAGACTCCTGGTGCGCGGCCACCAGGTCACTCTTGTTCATCACTATCTTGCCGCCACTGACCTTGTAGGGTACCGACCTCTTTGCATAGGCGACACAGGCTCCGCTTATGCCCTCCCCCGTCCGAGCATCGAACACGCTTCCACAGCGGTCGCAGACCAGAACGTTCCTTTCCAGGGAGAAGCTATCGGAACCGCAGGGCGGGCAAATGTCAGCCCTGACGTACAGCTGGCCATCAAGCTCAAAGGCCATAAAAGAGCTCTCGCCGGTCTGCGTGCCCACTCGAAAATGGACTATCCTGTGTCTCTCGACCTCGCTCACCGGAATAGCCACCTCACTGCCAGCTACCTCGGCCTTAATCCAGCTTGCTCTTATCTGCTGACCTCCCGAGACACCCGCTCCACACGCGGGAAGCACGAGGACCAGCAACGCCATGAACGACGCTCCCAGAATCATCGTCCGTCTACGCATCTGCTGGCCTCCCGACCGCGGGCTTGATCACGTCCGCGACTTGCCCATCCTGAAGCAGTATGATTCCTTTGGCCTTGCTGGCTGTTCCGGTGTTGTGTGTAACCATGATTATGGTCTGGCCTTGCCTGTTCAGTTCCTCAAATAGTGCCATGATCTCTGCACCTGTCTTCTGGTCCATGTTGCCGGTCGGCTCATCTGCAAGAAGGAGCGATGGACTATTGACAATCGCCCTGGCAATCGCCACACGCTGCTGCTCCCCTCCGCTCAGTTCACTGGGCTTGTGCTGGGCTCGTTTCCCCAGACCAACCCTCTCCAGAATATCCAACGCCTTTCTGCGATCCACCCGGTCTCCGACAAAGGTCAAGGGCAAGAGTACGTTCTCGAGTGCAGTAAGGGAAGGAAGCAGGTGGTACTGCTGGAATACATATGCCACCTTCCATCTTCTTATCTCTACCAGGTCGTTCTGATCCATACTGTCAATACGCTGTCCATCCAGAATCACTTCACCACTTGTGGGTTGATCCAAACCGCCGACGATGTTCAACAGGGTAGACTTGCCACTTCCGGAAGGCCCCATCACAGCCAGAAAGTCATCCTTGGCTACATTGAGGGAAACATCACGAAGGGCGACCACCTTCGTGGTACCCAAGCCATAGACTCTTGATACGTTCTTGAGTTCCAGCATTGCCAACTCACAAGGACCTGAAGGAGTCTGAAACCTTAATCCTGGTTGCCCGAAACGCCGGGTAGGCACTTGCGATGACAGCAACAAGCGTAGCCAGAACCAACGACAGGGGCAGATAGTGGAGGATATAGGTCACTGGTATGCCTTCAAAGAGGAGTGGCCCAATGGCATATGACAGGAGGGTTCCGAACAGGTATCCCAGTACCCCTCCGAGTATCCCCACGACTACGGCCTCATAGGCGAAGACTTTGATTATCTGATTACGCGATGCCCCTACCGCCCTCATTATCCCGATGTCTTTGACCCTCTCATGTACCGAGCCCATCATCGTGTTGGTCACACCGAACAGCCCTAAGGCCACCGTGATTCCGGCCAGGGCCACCATGAACCTGTTCATCCTTTCCATCAGGTCAGTCTCGGCTTCCGCGATTTGCTTGACCGCAACCGCCCTGACTCCGGGAACCTGCTGGTTTATCTTGTCGGCGATGTACTCCACGGGGCATGCCGTGCAAAGTGCGCGAACGTCTATCGAGGAGATCTGTCCCTCCTTGTCGAATGCTTTCTGTACCGTTCCTATCGGAATGAAGACCTGATAGTCGTCAGTCGAGCCTGTCTCACCCAGAATGCCGACTACGGTTACCTGGCCATCGCCAAGCGAAACCATGTCACCTACTTTTGCTTTCAATACACTAGCAGCCATTGACCCGACCAAAGCCTGGTCAGCACGCTCGAGATACCCACCGTTCCTGATTTCCCACCACGTCTTGACCTTGCGTTCCTCCAAGGGGTCGACTCCTACAACGACGACAGACACTTCCCTGAGCTTGGTGTTCACGTACAGCTTCGGAGCAACCGTGGCAATATTGGCTTCCTCCTTCACGCCAAGTGCCTTTCTGATTTCATCATCGGCTATCTGCCTTACCCTAGGCAGCGTTTCCTCAGCGATGTAGTTTTCTCCGACGGTCAAAGTCCCCAGATTCAAGTCACCTAGCCTCATCTCAACGTATTGGGTCGCCGGCATGACTGTCAGGTTGGGCCCATACTTCTCCAGTTGGTCGTAGATTCGCGCCTCCCCGGCACGGGCTATCGTCAGTATGGCGATGACCGTCATGGTGCCGACAACAACGCCCAGGGTGGCGTACAATACACGCCTTTTCCTGCGTAAGACATCCTTCATCACCACGTGATAGATCTTCATCAACGGGGGCTCCCTGACATTGAAGAAAAATTGTACCACGTTGTGGTAGATACCACAAATCCCGCAGCATAGTTGCCCGGCATCTCATGGGTAGTCTGTTGCGTGGGCCCACACTGTGGTATCATTGCTGCAAGACGAGGCTGGTATTGAATGGACAGCGGGGAGTTCTCTCGTACCCGGCGTTACCTGGGTAGAACTCAGGAACAACTGGCGCAACTGCTGAGTGTTTCCCCCAAGGCCATACAAAGCTTTGAACAGGGCTGGAGGAACATCCCGGCATATGTGGAACGGCAATTGCTGTTCCTTCTGTTCCTGAAGAGACCGCCGCTCGAGAACACCCCGCCCTGCTGGGAGATACGCAGGTGCCCTACCAAGACTAGAAGAAGTTGCGTCGCATGGGAACTTGGAGCGGGGCATTTCTGCTGGTTTGTGAATGGTACCCTCTGTCATGGCAAGGCACAGAAAAACTGGCGGGACAAGATCGAGTTATGTCGGCAATGTGAGGTGTTCCGGGCAATGGTGACCGCCGTTTGAGACCGTGCGCCCGGCCACCGAGGTCAAGCAGTGCTGGCGCTCAGGCCGGTAGGTAATAATCATTACCTGGATGGTGGGGAAGGGGGGACTCGAACCCCCACGCCTTTCGGCACATGATCCTAAGTCATGCCCGTCTGCCAGTTCCGGCACTTCCCCGCGAGGCCTCCATACTATAGCATTACCTTCCTCGGGCCTCAAGCTGCACGGGGGGCCGTTTGACACGCCTGCGGGAGACCAGTATGATGCCGGACAGGCGGTGGTTGCGCCGCACTCCGAGCGGAGGGCACCCCATGTCCCAGGTGACTATCTATACCAAGACTGGCTGCCCCTTCTGCGCAGCAGCCAAGGAAGACATGAAGAGGAAGGGCATCCAGTACACCGAGATAAACGTCAACATCAAGCCAGAGGCCAGGGCCGATGTCACCAGGCTCACCAAGGGACAGAACATCGTGCCGGTCATCGTCGAGGGGGACAAGGTCCAGGTGGGCTTCGGCGGCGGCTGACACATCTAAGCGCGGTCGGCGACCGCCAGACAGACTTGCTCCCCACCACACCCACCCACCACTGCAACACGGGTGGTAGGCCGCACAGGGCTCGAACCTGTAACCTACTGATTAAGAGTCAGTTGCTCTCCCATTGAGCTAGCGGCCCAATGTCTTCACCAGGCGGCCAGATTGTAGCACCTCCGCAAAATGCCTGGCAAATATACTGCCTTCATCGCCGGCCTCGAATTAGCCTGCCCACTACAGCAACGAAGGGCAGGGGCATGGGCAGGCATGCTATAATCAGCGCTGTGTCTTCCGCCGAGCGGCTGTGAGGCGGAACAACCTTGGTTTCCCATATCTATGAACCACAATAAGGTGCCACGGGAGAAGATGCGATGACCTCGATAAGATGGTGGCAGATGACAGCCGGGGCCTTGCTCATAGCCCTGGGCATTCTCTTCCTGCTGGACACACTTGGGGCCCTCAGCTTCGGGCGGGCAATGGCCACCCTCTGGCCCCTGGCGCTGATCCTCCTGGGACTGCTGATACTCTGGTGTCCCTGGCGACGCTGCTGGCGCTACGGCCCTAAGGACACGGTCGTGGGCGATATCCGGATTGGAGAAGGCGAAGGCGAGTGGGACCTGCACGAGATAGACACCAGGATGGGCGTAGGACAGTTGCTCCTCGACCTCAGGCGAGCACGCATCCCGCAAGGGGAGACGAAGCTCAGGGTGAGCGGCTTCGTCGGCAACATGAAGATAGTGGTGCCGCCGGGCCTGGCTGTCTCGGCCCAGGGCGAGGTCGGCATCGGCTCCATCAGCCTGCTGGGGCAGAAGGCAGAGGGGTTCGGCCGTCAGATATCCTCTGCCACTGCCGATTACGAGGCAGCCGAGAAGAGGGTGAAAGTGGAGATGAGCCTGATGGTCGGTGAGGCCTCCATCATCGCACAGAGCTAACAAGCCACGGAGGACAGAGGGAATGGCAAAAAGGTTCTACCGCAGCACTACGGAGCGAAAGATTTGGGGCGTGTGCGGGGGCCTAGCGGACTACTTCGCCATGGACCCCACACTGGTCAGGGTCATCTTCGTAGTCCTCGTCTTCGTCAGCGGTATAGGCATACTGCTGTACATCCTGCTGGCAATCGCAGCACCCTCCGCGGGCCCCGCTTCTGAGTCCTCCGGAAGTAGCCAACCCGCCGCACCGAGCGGAAGCACTCAACAGGAAGAACGTGAAGCTCCAGAATACGGGCGCCGCTCAGGCACACTGCTGGTGGGCGCTATCCTGGTTGCCGTGGGCATAATCCTCTTGCTCTCCAACCTGAACCTGGCTTGGTGGCTGAGGTGGGGCATCATCGGACCCCTCATCCTCATAGCGCTGGGGCTGATGCTATTCCTCGGTCGAGGGAGGAAATAGCCGTGGCAGGGCAGAAGGAAAGCATATTCCGCTTCTCGCTGGGTGGTCTGATACTGATAGTCCTGGGCATCCTGTTCCTGCTCAACAACCTGGGAGTAGTCTCCTGGGGGATCTGGGGCATACTGTGGCGGTTCTGGCCGGTGATACTGATCCTCATCGGCCTGAATATCCTCTGGGGCCGTCGTAACCCCGCTGTGGTCTTCCTCATCACTGCCGTGTTACTGGTGGCACTGGTCGGTGCTGCGGTCGCCATCGAAGGCTCGCGGACAAGCGTCACACCCACCAGCTTCTCCCAGCCGCTGCAAGGCGTGGAGCGGGCAGCGGTAGAGATAAACTTCGGGGCCGGAGACCTCCTCGTGGGCAGCCTGCCAGCCGACTCGACAAACCTCGCTGCGGGGACAGGCGCTCCAGGGGTTGACCAGGACTTCCGGCTAAGGAACGGCACGGCGGAACTGGAGCTCCGCGTACCTGCACATGCCCCGTTCTGGTACACCGGAGACAAGGGAGTCCGCCTGGAGGCCATGCTCAGCCCGAAGGTGCCGCTGGAGCTGACGGTGAAGACCGGGGCGAGCAACGCCCAGCTAAACCTGACGGCGCTGAGGCTGACGAGATTGAAGGTGGACACGGGGGCCAGCCGGCTTAGAGTCCAGCTACCGGCGGCTGCGGGCACTACCGAGGCGGAGATAAGGGCCGGAGCAGCACATGTAACGGTCACCATCCCGCCTGGCGTGGCGGCAAGGGTCACTCCGACCACCGGCCTCGGCTCCTTCAACATAGATACCTCCCGGTTCCCCAAGGTCGGCGCATACTATGAGTCGCCAGATTACGCCACCGCCAGCAACCGGGTGAACCTGCGAGTGGACGCCGGCGTGTCCTCTGTGGACATCGAGTAGCAACCGCTACCCCTCTGCGACCCCGTGCGGGTCCTTGGTGGCGAGCAAGTCCCGATACCGGGGGAGCAGCTTGGCCTCGTATACCTGCTCCAAGCGGTCCAAGAGCGCGGCGGGGTCGTGACCGGACACGACCACGGCGCCCGTCTCCTTGTGGATGAAGGAGATAATGGTCTTGAGGTGGACCGTTATGCCACCTGTGTTCTCAAGTATCCCGATGACCTTGCCCTCGTCGTAGGCGATGGCGAACTCCCCCAGCGTACCCGACCTCCCCCCCGCGAAGACCACTACATCGCAGGAGCGGATGTTCTCGATTTCACGGCCCATCAGTCCACTGCCCGTGTATATGATACTGTCATAGCCCCATGTCGGCGACCGGTACTTGAGCACGTGCTCCTCGATGTTGAGGGCGGGGGAGACGCCGACCACCATACCCCCCACGCTCTTGGCCCCCTTCACCGCCTCGTGGGGCAACCCGGGACAGGCCCCGGTGATCAGCACGTAGCCCCGCATGGCTACCTCCCTGCCCAGTTCGTAGACCTTCTGCAACATGTCCGGGGTTATGTTTCCCCCCGATGACCCCATCACCCCCACCGCCATCCTGGGGAAACGCTGCTCTCCATCTCGCATCTTCGTAGCCAACTCCATCTCTCCTCCTTGGGACATGACTCGAACAGGGACTGACCCGGTTTCCGGTCAATCTAAACAATACGCCACTAAACAGTCAAGCCCCGGGGCTCCTCGGCCTGCGCCGGACGTGTCCCTCCAGGGACGCTGGCCGAGGGACAGACATCGCCCAGGCAGCACCGCTGGCATGAGGGCTTCCTGCGGCACACCTCCTTGCCGTGGCGCACCAGAAGGGCATGGTACTCATTGTACAGGCGTACCTCTTCGGGCAGGTTGTCTGCAAACAGGGCCTGATACTGAGCGTACTGGGCCCGCGGTGGCCTGATGCCGAGCCGGTCCAGAATGCGGACGGTATAGGCATCCACCACGAAGGCCGGCCTGCTACAGGCATAGAGCAGAATGGAGTCGGCTGTCTCCTCGCCGATGCCATAGACGCCGAGCAGCTCTTCCCTCAGCTCAGCCGTGTCTCGAAGGTGAAGTGTCGAAAGGTCATCGTGACAACGCTCCCGGAGCCAATCAGCCAGGGCCTTCAGCTTCCGCGCCTTGGAGTTGTAATAGCCACAGGGGCGGATGGCGGCGGCAAGCTCGGCAACAGAGGCATCGCGCAGCGACGCCGGACTCAGCAGGCCCGCCTTCCTCAGGCTGGCGATGGCCTTTTCCACGTTTCTCCAGGCTGCCGCCTGGGTGAGTATGGCGCCAACCATGACCTCAAAGGGCTCCTCAGCCAGCCACCAGTGCTGCGGCCCGTAGCGAGACAACAGGCGCCGGTAGACGTCTAGCAGGAGCAGTGCCAGAGGCCCTCCATGCCCCGGCCCTACTTTAGAGGTCTCTTCGGTAGTCGCCATGGCCATCCTGCACAAGGAGTTCCGCGCCACGCAAGTTTCAGGCCTCTGGCATCGCGTGTCAAGCCATGAGGCCCAGGTTGCCTGTGAAACAGGGGAGGGAGGTTGATATCTGTCCTCAGACGAGGGCAGGCGACCTGCTGGGAACCAGAGCCCTCACCACCACCTCGGCCATGCCCTTCACCTCGACCCCGAGGCCGTAGTGCTCGCTCAGGTCCCCGAGCTGAATACGGCAGTTGTCGCAGGAGGCTACCACCACTGCGGCCCCAGTCTCTCGTACCTGATGCGACTTCGGTGCGCCCGCCTTCAAGCGCAGTTCCATCTTCTCCGGAAGGGCCACCAGGCCACTGCCACCGCCACAGCAATAGGCGTTCTCCCGGTTGGGCCTCATCTCACGGAAGTCGCGTGCCGCCGCCCTGAGGACGACCCTCGGCTCCTCGAGCAGGCCGCCGTTCCTGGCCAGGTTGCAGGAGTCATGGTAGGTGATGGGCTCAGGGTTGGCATCAGGGTCCAGCTTAATGGCACCGCTCGAGACCCACTCGGCCATGAGTTCGATGATGCTGCGCACCCTGAACGGGAGCGGACCCCCGAACCACTTTGGGGCTTCCCAGCGCAGCGTGGAGTAGGCATGGCCACACTCACCCACTACCACCTCCTTGACCCCCAGACGCTGGGCCTCGTGCAGGATGCGCTCGGCGATGCGCTTGGCCCGGGCGGAGTCACCCAGGAAGACGCCATAGTTGGAGGCCTCGAACAGGCTCAGCGTCCAGTTGGCACGGACGGTATGAAACAGCACAGCCGGCGGGACGATGGTGTGCGCGCCGGAAAGGCCCACATAGAGGATGTCCGCCCCTTGCTTGTCCACAGGAATGGAGGCCCTGGGGTCGGCCACGGCCTCGCGGAGGCCTTTCTCCAACTCCGACACCTGCTCCAGCATCAGGTCGCGGAACAGTTCCAGGTTCTCCTCGCGGGAGATAGCGGCGTCGGCCAGTTGCACCAGCATCTCCGGGGCCCTCCCGCTGGCGGTTGAGACAGAGCGGGCTGCGCGCATTATGAGCGCCGTGTCCACACCCATGGGGCAGTTCACCATGCAGCGCCGGCACAGGGTGCAGGAAGTGAAGGCGGTTTCGGCAAGGGCATCCAGCGACTCCGGGGTCACAGGCGTGGCACCGAAGAGCCTGGGGAAACGCCGGGCAAGTGGATTGGAGATGGAGCGATACAGCCGGCGCAAGAGTTCGGCCCTGTATGCAGGCACGTGACCCAGCCTGGGGTCGGCACTATAGTAGTGACAGGTGTCGGAGCAGATGCCACAGCGGACACATACGTCCAGCGCCGTGGCCAGGTCGCGGTTCAGGCTTTTCTTCAACGCCAGAACAGCGGCCTCGGTGTCTTTCGTGTTGTCCACTAGCCCCTTCCTTCCAGGCCGTTGCCGTGAGTGAAACCCATCACTCCCCTGCGGCCGAAAAGGTTGCCGAAGTAGCTCCTGGAGAAGAAGAAGTAAACACAGTGGCGCACCTTGCTGAAAGGTAGATACAGGAGCACCACACTTGTAACGAGATAAAAAGCTGCCCTACTCCAGGCCCCAAGGAGGAAGCCCAACGCGGCTAGCAGGAATGCCGTCACCAGCGCCGGCGAGATGTAGTCATCCGCTCTGCTCAGGGCGCGCAGGTTGTCGTTGCTGACTCGCACCAGGAGCCCCAGCACACCAGCGACCAGGCCGATCGCGACCGCCGCACCGAAGAGCAGACGGTATGCAAGAGGCCCGTCCCCCCACCAGAGGCTGAGCAGCACTACGATGATTCCGGCGAAGGCCCCGACATGGAACAGGATGCCCCGCAGGTAGTCGACCCAGTGCTTCCGCGTGCTCTCCTTCTTCCACGGCATCATGCCGACGGTGAGGGCATAGACCACACCTGCCCGCGCTGAGCCCTTCTCAGGAGCCAGGTCCAGGATGCGGGCACGCGCCATCAGGCTGGCCAGCCAGAAGGCCACGCCAGTGAGGGCCACCGCGGAGGACAGCCCCAGCAACACCTGGGAGAGGAGTGTCACGTCCATGGCGCTACTTCACCCTTCTCACCCGGAAGGTGACCATCTTGCCGTCACGCTTTATCTCAAGGAGCTCGTTGCCCGAGGTACGTGCCCAGGCCGGGATGTCGGCGAGCACGCCAGGGTCCGTGGCCGTTGCCTCGACCACAGCTCCCACTGGCACTCCCTTAATGGCCTGACTGACCTTCACTACCGGAATAGGGCAGAGAAGGCCCTTGAGGTCGAGGACGAGGTCTGCTTTCACTTGCTCCGTCATTACCATACTCCTTGTCAGGGCTGCGCCCTAGATGAACAGCGTTATCTTGGACCGGGAGGCTCCCTCAAGAAAAGTAGCCACACCGACGCAGTCCGCCACCTCGTCTATCAGGTCTCCCCGCCTGACCTCCATGACCTCCATGCTCATCTGGCAGGCTATCAGCTTTACCCCCAACTCGATGGTGAGCTTGCGCAACTCAGCAGGGGTGGCGACCTTGTGGTCCCGCATCATCTTCTTGAACAGCCAGCGGCCGGCGCCGTGGAAGTTGAACCGCGAGGGGCCGATGCGGTCTATGCCGCCCCGGTTCATCAGGCCCAGCATCTTGCCGAAAAAGCCCTTTCCGGTGAGGTTGCCCTTCTGGACTGCCTTCAGCCCCCAGAAGGTGAAGAACATGCTCACCTCCATGCCGGAGGCGGCGGCACCGGTGGCGATGACGAAGGCCGCCAGCACCTTGTCCATGTCGCCGCTGAAGACCACCATTGACAGCCTGTTCTCTTGCTCCATACCCTTACCTTCCTTGCCTCAGTATCACTACGGGAAACCACAAGCCCATCGCTCTGAGCATTCGTAGTCATGCATCTGCGCATATCCTAACACATTCCGACACTGCTGTCAAGCGGGGATGAATTGACTTCAGGGTGGGGTGTGGCTAACATGTATTGCTGCCCGGGGATGGGCTTGTGGCCATGCCGTGGCCGGGTGCCTGTCCGGCGTCGGGGCTGTAGCTCAGTTGGGAGAGCGCCTCCTTTGCACGGAGGAGGTCGGGGGTTCGAATCCCCCCAGCTCCACTTTTTGTTAACACTTTGTGCTATTTTCGTGCTACTTTTACGTTACCAAAGTTCACGTCTTCAGAACAGAGCAAGGTATTGATATAATAGGTATATGAATTGGTTGTTCCAACAATTGGACACCTCCCATTTTTCTTATTTTACTTGACTCTTCTTGAGGTGTCCGTTTTATTAGACCACATCATTCTCATCTCTGTGTGGGATTGCCCCGCCTTACCTTAATGCAATCTTAACAATGGCTAGCTATAATATATTCGTTGCCTAGAGACTTGCCCTAAGTTTGAATCTCTCGTTTGTTAGGAGATACATTTATGGCAAAAGAGTTTCGATTATTGATCACGTTAACATTCTTGATTTCTCTAACTTTTTCTTTCAGCGCATGTTCACAAACCGCTGACTTTATTACCTCTTCCCCTCCCATCACCTCACCGATGCTTTCCTATACAATTGTGGATACAGGTCAGACCAAGTTCTACGACAACTCAAAGGAAATTCCTGCTCCGAAACAAACCGAATCTTTTTATGGTCAGGATGCTCATTATCAAGGAAATCAGCCTGCCTATACGGACAATGGTGATGGAACAGTTACTGACCTTAATACAGGATTGGTGTGGCAAAAAAGCCCGGATAGAAACGGCGATGGCAAGATCGAATACAGCGATAAAGTAACTTATTCAGAAGCTCAATTGGTGCCAGCTAAACTAAATGCTATGAAATATGGTGGTTTCAGCGACTGGCGCCTTCCCACTGTTAAAGAACTTTACTCGTTGATTGACTTTCGCGGTGCTGAGCCAAACCCTCAAGCCAGCAGCAGCGCGGGCGCAACCCCGTATATCAATACCGACTACTTTGAATTCTGGGGTGGACCCCATTATTTAGACAGGATAGAGGCTAAGTTAAGAGAGGATCCTGCCTTCCTCAGGGGACCTGTTATTGGCACATCCTGCCTCACGGATTCTACCAGACCTCCTTCGGTATCTTC
>JBFMDE010000010.1:1867-35625 GCA_040754215.1 Chloroflexota bacterium | reverse complement strand
TCCTAAGGAATCTCAATTCCGTTATTTAGCTGCCAGCCAACTCCGACAAAGCTTCCCCAACACCTTCAGGGTCAGGCATGGTATAGTAGGCCCTTCTGCCACCCCTAGTTGTATCCAAGTGCTGGAGGACGCCATATCTTACAAGTATCCTCAAACCTGGGAACCAGGTTATACCCTCTTTCCTGGCTTCTTCCAAGACCCAGGCCCCAGCGAATTCGTTGTGCCTCTCCGCGGTTCGGAGGACTACCTTCACTACAGGGATCCAGTCCGGATGTTCCACGGCCAGCCTCTTGACCCCTGCATATGCCGACATTTGTACCTCCTTGCATACCGTTGATGCTTGTAGCATACACTAACATAAATATCCGTAAGCTGTCAATGGGGATATATGCTTTCGGCCACGGTAGGGAGACATGAGTCTGGTTTAGGCCCTTCTCGGGTAAAGAGAAGCCGGTATTCTCCCGATGCTAGTGTGGTGGGAACCAACCTAATCCTCGGAAGGGGATTGAAACGGAGCAGATAGAGAGTTGAGATAGAGACAGAGATGTTTAAGTTCGAAGGGTCGGTGTTGCTGGGCTTGTGCTATAATCCGTCAGGGAAGCAGTGTGAACATTGGTGAGTGAGGAGGAGGCCAATATCCAGGAGGCCATCCGGGGCTATCTCGAGACCACTGAGCCTGAGGAACCTTTGCACGACTTCGTTGGTACCTGGCGCGTAGAGGAAAGGGCGTGAGCAGGGCGAGGTTATAGTATGGGAACAGTGAGGTTCTCTGGCCACGCCCTGCTGAAGCTGCGAGTCCTGGGGGAGCATGGAGTTGCGGTGGAGCTGGAATTCGTGAAGGGAACAGTCTATCACCCAGAACGCCGAGAGAAGGGCTATGGCGGGCGCTGGATAGCCCAGCGCGGACTGGATGCTGGCCATGTGCTCAGGGTGGTCTACGAGGAGCACGGTGACGACTTGCTGGTTGTCACCCTCTATCCAGCCAGGAGGGAAAGGTATGAGACGATTTAAGTATAGCAGGGACGTAGATATCCTGATGGTCGAGCTTTCGGACAAGAAGGTGGACTACGCCGATGAGGTTGGCCCTGTCATCGTCCACTACACCAAGGAAAGAGAGCCCGTGCTGCTGGAAATCCAGGATGCACGCAACTTCCTTCTGTCTTCGCTCTCCAGCATAGTGAAAGAGACAGAGGTGGCCCTACCCTGACCCTCGAGAGGTGTCAAGCAGAACTACGTGCCCATCCAGCGGTGCATCTCTCTGATGTCGAGGCCGGGTTGCAGGGAACCGTCAAGCTCGTCGGCTAGCGGCCTCTTGCAGGCCCTGCAACGTTGTGCACCCCTGAAGAGCGGACTGCCGCACGAGGGACAGTGATACCGCTCGCATTCCGCCCGCGCCCATTCCACGCTGCCTTTCTCATCACCGTGCTCGGCCACCTTCGCCCGCCATAGGGGAATCGTCCGTTTCATCACCCGCATGCCGGTGGCAAGGGGGAAGTCCTGGATCAGACCGCACGGCCATTCTGCACATTGATGGCAGGAGTAGTACCCCTTTGACCGTACGCAGTCCTTCACCCTGCATGTCTTGCATATGCCATAGAGCTTCTTCGGTGGCTCGGGTTGCATGCAGCCGAGACATTCCGTCTCTTCGGGCTTCGTTCCATAGAGGTTCGCCATGACCGCCCTGAATTTTGGATTGCCGTCCCTCGTTGCGAGGTAAACGCCGCAGACACCGCAATATAGCCCGCACGGCGCCATCAGGTCCTTGTTCCTGATTTCCTTCTCTGTCCATCCCTGCATGTCCAGGCCTCCCTTTATAAGAGTCCGGTGAAGTCCCTGCGTCTGTGTCAGAGCACCGGCGCAAGCCCTCGTCCCAGCCTTGATTGTATGCCGCCACCGCCTCTCTTTCAAGGGCTGTGTGTGGTCAGGCATGCGGATTCTTGGCAGGCCGTCATCATAGGCGTGGTATAATTGGGGCCAGTATGGAAGTCCAGAAACGGCCCGCTGTGAACAGGCCCGTTCGACAGGCCCTTCGACAGGCTCAGGGCGAGGCTCAGGGCAAGGCTCAGGTCGGGCCCGCCGGGGAGCGGGTGACCTCGGGCAAGCCGATCAGCGACGACCTTCACCTGGATACCTCGTTGCGCCCGAAGCGGCTGAGCGACTTCATCGGCCAGGACAGGGTGAAGGAAAACCTGAACATCGCCATGACCGCGGCACAGCGCAGGGGAGAGGCCCTGGACCACATCCTGCTCTACGGCCCGCCGGGCCTGGGCAAGACCACCCTGGCCGGCATCATCGCCGCCGAGATGGGAGTGAGCATCAGGATAACCTCCGGGCCGGCGGTGGAGCGCGCCGGCGACCTCGCCGCCATACTGACCAACCTGCGCCAGGAGGACGTCCTCTTCATTGACGAGGTGCACCGCCTCAGTCGCGCCGTGGAGGAGGTGCTCTACCCGGCGATGGAGGACTTCGCCATAGACATCGTGCTGGGCAAGGGGCCGGCGGCGAAGAGCCTGCGTTTGAAGCTGCCGAGGTTCACCCTCATCGGCGCCACCACCCGCTTCGCCCTGCTCAGCCCACCGCTGCGCGACCGCTTCGGCGCCGTGTACCGGCTGGACTTCTACGACGAGGCGGCACTGCTGGAGATACTGAGGAGGTCGGCGAAGATCCTCCAGGTGAAGGCAGAGGACGGCGGGTTGGGCGAGATAGCGAAGCGTTCCCGTGGCACGCCCAGGGTGGCGAACCGGCTGCTGAAGAGGGTGCGCGACTACGCCCAGGTGAAGGGAGACGGGATGGTGACGCACAAGGTGGCGCTGCAGGCGCTGGCTGGGCTCGGCGTGGACAGTATCGGGCTGGACGAGATAGACCACAGGCTGCTGCACACCATCATCGAGAAGTTCGAGGGCGGGCCTGTGGGTCTGGAGACGCTGGCGGCGGCCATCAGCGAGGAGTCCGATACCATAATGGACGTGTATGAGCCATACCTGCTCCAGCTCAGCTTCCTGGAGAGGACGCCGAGGGGCCGCACCGCCACGCGCCTGGCCTATGAGCACCTGGGGCTCTCCTATCCTGTAGCGAGGTCCGCCCAGGGTACACTGTTATGATATCTTCCCCCTCACCCTGTCCCTCTCCCTCCAGGGGAGAGGGAACCATGGTGCTGCAAGCTGGAAGCATGGCCCTTAGTTCCTCTCCCTCGACGGGAGAGGCAAGGTGAGGGTGATAGGTTGCTGAAACGCTATGGCATCGGTATTGCTCCACGTCTGCTGCGCGCACTGCGCGGCGTACTGCGTGAGGCACTGGCGGGAGCGGGGGCACCGGGTCACCGCCTTCTGGTATAACCCCAACATCCACCCCCGCCAGGAGTACCTCCTGCGCCTTGAGGCGATGCGGGCGCTGGCCAGGGCACAGCAAGTCCTGCTCATCGTCTCCGAGCAGTATGATGCGGTGCGCTACTTCCGCGCCGTTGCCGGCCGCGAAGGGGAGCGATGCCGCCACTGCTTCGAGCTGAGGCTGTCGCGGACGGCGCAGAAGGCCCGTGAGTTGGGCTGCGACTCATTCACCACCACCCTGCTCATCAGCCCGCAGCAGAGGCATGACCTGGTCAGGGCTGTGGGGCAGGGGGTCGCCGGGGACAGCGGCATCCCCTTCCTCTACGAAGACCTGAGACGCAGGTACAGCGATAGCCGCCACATCACCAGGGGAATGGACATCTACCGCCAGCAGTACTGCGGGTGTTTCTACAGCGAGTGGGAGAGGTACACCGGGGAGCGGGTGGAGTGAAGGCGAGACTGCTCCTGGTCGCGATGGCCCTTGCCCTTGCCCTGGTGTCCGGCTGCGCGCAGAGCGAAAGCTCGGTGGGAGTGGTGAGGGTGATTGACGGTGATACCATCGTCATAAGCGGCGGGGCCACGGTGCGCTACATCGGCATTGACACCCCGGAGAGGGGTGAGCCCTATTACCAGGAGGCCCTGGAGGCCAACCGGCGACTGGTCGAGGGCAAGTCGCTGCGGCTGGAGAGGGACGTCTCGGAGGAGGACAGGTACGGCAGGCTGCTGCGCTATGTCTATCAGGACGGCGTCTTCGTCAATGTCGAGCTGGTGAGGATGGGCTGGGCGGAGGCGAAGGCCTACCCGCCGGATACACGCTACCAGTGGCAGCTTGAAGCTGCGGAGGAAGAGGCCAGGGTGGCGGAACGGGGCATCTGGGCGGGCCGCTAGGGCGTCGGGGAGGGACTGTTTCGTTCGGCGTCAGAGGGCGGCCCCGACTTGTCGGGGCCACCCTCTGCTTGCTTTCTGGACTACCAGGCTCCTGTGATGCCGGTCAGGCCCTTGAGGTCGAGTCCCCTGAGGCCGAAGGGCGGCTTTATACCAACCAGCACCGCCCGCGCCATCAGGTCGCCGTCCGATGCCTTCCAGGCGAGGACGGTGGCCTGCTGCCCCACGGACAGCGCCGGTGAGCCCTTGACGACGAAGATGGTGTCCTCGTTGAAGCCGATGGCGACCTCGTCTGCGTCATCCGGCTTTACGGTGAGAGAGCCGGCGCCGAGGGCGGTGATGGTACCCGTAATGAGCTGGACCCGTTCGCGGGGCAGGTCCGACTCATCCGGGTGCACCACTATCTGTCTGGCCACTACCGGGTCGGTGCCGGGTATGCCGACGACGGTCACGACGTCGCCGACGGCGACCTCGGTGACGCCGTCGGGAAGGACGATTCTGGTGTCGGCGTTGATGACGAAGGTGGCTGTCTCACCACGCTTGGTCTCGATGGTTATGCTCGCTCCGGGAGCGTAGGCGGTCACGGTGCCGACGTGTCTGGCAAGCGCGGGACGCTCCGGCATGACCATTACCTGTTTGGCGGCTGCGCCCTCTTTGTCGAGGTGGGCCAGTATCTGCGAGCCAGGGGTGACGTCGGCCAGCGAGGCGTCTTTCTTCGGCGGTGCCAGGAACCTGGTGTCCTCGTTGACCACAACCGTCTCCCCCGAGGTGAGGGTGATGGTATTGCCGCTCACTGAGGCCACCGTGCCCTTGACCAGGCGCTTGGCCTCGTGGCGTGAGCGGGACTCCATGGCCTTTCTCGCCCGCTCTTGCTTCTCGACCGCTGTGACGGCGGGGCTGCCGTTGTCTCGATGTGACATGGCAAGGACCGGCGTGACCGAGCCGGCGATGACGGCGAGGCCCAGTATAGGGATAAGGAGCAACTTCAGCTTGCGCTTCATTCTAGTTGGCCCTCACTTTCACCCTGGCCAGCTTCAGGCGCGGCCCCCGGATGAGGGCGGCCAGCTTCTCCCACACGGACGCCAGGAGCAGGTATAGTGCGGATAGACTGGGGTATCTCATGGGGCTATTCCTCCTTTGCTGAGGTCATGTAGACAGTTCCCTGTCTTGTGCCTTTTGACTCCTAAAACGAGGTGGGAGGGAAAAGGTTAGGCCTGCAGCCCCCTCTTGCAGTTCCTCTCTCAGCCGTGTTTGCCTGGCCTATGGGGCGGGTGTAGAATATGGAGGCGTGTATCTGAATCTGTGAGGGGGCTGAGAGAGCAACGATGCCAGGATGGATGGGCAAGATACTCAGGGTGGACCTGAGCAGGAACACCCACCGGGTCGAGCCCCTGGACCTTGAGCTGCAGAGCAACTACATCGGCGGCCGTGGGATGGCGGCCAGGCTCCTCTTTGACGAGGTTGACCCTCAGGTTGACCCCTTCAGCTCCGAGAACAAGCTGGTGCTGGCCACCGGGCCGCTGACCGGCACCGGCGCCATCACCGGCTGCAAGTATGCGGCCGTGACCAAGTCCCCGCTCACCGGCGCCATCGCCTCTTCCACCGCAGAGGGCTTCTTCGGCACCGAGCTGAAGTATGCCGGGTATGACGCGGTCGTGCTCGAGGGCAAGGCGGCGGAGCCAGTGTACCTCGAGGTCTTCGATGGCCGGGTTGAGGTCCTGCCCGCAGGGCACCTCTGGGGCCTGAGGACGTCCCAGACCGAGGACATCATCAGGGCCAGGATGCACGACAGGTGGAAGGCCAGGGACGTCTGCGTCGCCTGCATCGGGCCCGCCGGTGAAAAGCTGGCAAGGATGGCCACGCTGGTGAACGACAGGCACTGGGCGGCGTCGCGCTCGGGCGTAGGGGCGGTCATGGGCTCCAAGAACCTGAAGGCCATCGTGGTCAGCGGCACTCAGGACATAGCCCTGGCCAGCGGCAAGCCCTTCATGGACGTGGTGCTGGCTTTCCTGGAGCAGGTCAAGGCTATGCCGCTCAGCTCCCGCACCCTGCCGGAGCAGGGCACGGCGTTCATGATCGAGATGATGGACGAGCTGGGGGTGCTGGCGACGCGCAACTTCCAGGCCGGCGTTTTCCCGGGGGTGGGAGGGCTGAACGGCGAGGCGCTGCGTCGCACGGTAACCCGGCAGATGGGCTGCTTCTCCTGCCCTATCGGCTGCGAGCACCTGGTGCGGCTTGGCCCGGGCAAGGGTGTGGGCATGGCTCCGGGCTACGATGCACTGGCCTCCTTGGGCCCATGCTGTGGCGTGGGCGACCTGGAGGCTGTGCTCGGCGCCAATCACCTGTGCCTGGAACTGGGACTGGACCCGGTCTCTACCGGGGGCACCATCGCCTGCGCCATGGAGCTGTTCGAGAAGGGGGTGCTCACGGAACGGGAGGTGGGCCTTCCGCTGAGGTTTGGAGATGCCCGGGTGCTCCTTGAGCTGGTGGAGGGTATCGGACTGCGGCGTGGCTTCGGGGAGGTGTTGGCTGAAGGGGCCTGCCGCCTTGCCGAGAGATATGGCCATCCGGAGCTGTTCATGGGCGTGAAGGGGCAGGAGTGTCCCCCGTGCGACCCGCGGGGCATTCAGGGGCTGGGCCTGCAGTACGCCACTTCGAACAGTGGCGCCTCCTATGACAGCGGGGATGTCCTGGTGGCGGAGGTGCTCGGCCTTCAGGAGGCCCTGGACCCGGCCGAAGTGCAGGGCAAGGCTGCGCTGGTCAAGGGGGCGCAGGACCTTGCGGCGTTGCTGGACAGCTGTGGCCTGTGCCGCCGCATACTGCTGGCCGGCATGGGCGTGATGGAGATATTCGCCATGATGGAGATGGTGACGGCGGTGGGGTTGAACGACCAGGACCTGCTGCGCGCAGGGGAGAGGGTCTTCAACCTGGAGCGGCTGTTCAACCTCAGGGCAGGACTGGACTCCAGGGACGATGCGCTGCCGCGGCGAATGCTGGAGGAGCCCCTGGCTGAGGGCAAGGCCCGGGGCCAGGTCAGCCGCCTGCCCGAGATGCTGCCCGAGTACTACGAGCTCAGGGGGTGGGATGGTGGCGGCGTCCCGACGCCGGAGAAGCTGGCCGGGCTGGGACTGGCTGCTGAGGCTGCCGTCAGGTGATGACATGGCGCTGAAGATAAAGGTGGACCACGGCAAGTGCACCGGCTGCAAGCACTGCGAGGCCGCCTGCGCCATATACCACATGGAAGAGGGTGTGAACCCTCACCGCTCCAGGATAAGGGTCATCCGCGAGGGGGACGACTTCTTCCCCGTCCTCGCCGGGCCGTACACCGATGCCAAGTGCAACGTGACCAATGTGGTCAAGGTCGGGGACAGGGAGTACGACATGTGCGCCCTTTGCGTCGCCTCTTGTCCCATCAAGCCGGTGTTCCGCGAGCCGGATACGGAGATCCCGCTGAAGTGCGACCACTGCGGTGAGCCTGTCACCAACGCCTGCTGCGTCAAGTGGTGTACCAGCGGCGCCCTCACCCTGGTAGAGGCTGAGGACTAGCGGTGGAGACCATATCCGTTTTCCGGGAGGGGATAGAGGCCCTCGGTGAGGCCGGAGGATGGGATGTCAGGCTCTGCTATCAGTGCTCCCTGTGTACCGCGAGCTGCCCTTGGAACTCGGTGCGGACGTTCATGCTGCGGCGGATGCTCCGCGAGTCGCAGTTCGGGCTGGTGGACCTGGGGTCTGAGGACTGGTGGCTGTGCATGACCTGCGGACAGTGCACCGTCCGCTGTCCTCGCGGCGTGCCCATAATTGACGTGATGAAGGCGGTGCGCCGCTTGCTGGTCGGCTCGGGGACGGCGCCTGCCCGCCTGCATAGCGCCATGACCAGCCTCAGCAGCCTGGGGAACCCCTGGCTACAGGAGCGTGAGAAGCGGACGGACTGGGCCGGGGGGCTGGGGGTCAAGCGCTTCACGTCGGGGATGGAGCTCCTGTACTTCTCCTGCTGCACTGCTGCCTACGACCCCAGGGCAATGGGAATAGCGCGGGCCACGGTGCGGGTACTGCAGAAGGCAGGTGTGGACTTCGGCATCCTGGGGAGTGCTGAGGTCTGCTGCGGCGAGAGCGCGCGCAAGGCGGGCAACGAGTCCCTGTTCCGGAGCCTGGCACAGACCAACATCGAGAGCTTTGGCCGGAACGGCGTGACCAGGGTGCTGACCTCCTCACCCCACTGCTATTACTCCTTCAGGAATGAGTACCCTCAACTGGGTGCTGCGTTCGAGGTGGTCCACTTCACGCAGTACCTGTGGGGCCTGGTCTCGCAGGGGCGCCTGAAGTTCTCCAGGGGGACGAAGCTCAGGGTTGCCTACCACGACCCATGCTATCTCGGGCGGCACAGCGGCGTCTATGATGAGCCGAGGCGGGTGCTGGGGAGCATCCCGGGGGTGGAGCTGGTGGAGTTGCCCGATAGCAGGGAGACCGCCCTGTGCTGCGGCGGCGGCGGAGGGCGGATATGGATGGAGACGAAGGTTGGCGAGAGGTTCTCCGACATCCGTCTGGAGCAGACGAGGTCGGTGGGGGCTGAGTTGCTTGTCACCGCCTGTCCCTATTGTCTGTTGAACTTAGATGCCAGCGTGGCTGCGGGGGCGGAGGGCAGAGGTGGGGTCGGGGTCAAGGACATTTCGGAGCTGGTGGCTGAAGCGGTGTAAAGGAGTTGTTGACCGGCTTGACTGAGCACGAGATACAGGAGCAGGAAGAGCAAGGGCAGCCGGAGCCGGTGGTGCTCTCGTCCAGGGGCAGGGTAGGGGCGGTGATGGTGGTGGGTGGTGGGGTGAGCGGGGTACAGGCCTCACTGGACCTGGCGGGCATGGGCTACAGGGTCTACCTGGTGGAGGAGTCGGCAGCCGTCGGCGGCCGCATGGCCCAGCTTGACAAGACCTTCCCCACTAACGACTGCTCCATGTGCATCCTCTCCCCCAAGCTGGTGGAGTGCTACCGCCATCCCGACATCCGGATACTCACCAACGCCAGTGTGAAAGCGGTAGAGGGAGAGCCCGGCAATTTCAGGGTGCGTGTGGTGAAGCGGCCCCGGTATGTGGATGAGTCGAAGTGCGTGGGCTGCGGCACCTGCGCCCGCTATTGTCCGGTCAAGATACCCGACCCGTTCAACCAGAACCTCTCCACTACCAAAGCTATACGGGTGCCCTTCGCCCAAGCTGTGCCGTTGGCCTCGGTGGTCGAGCCGGAGCAGTGTCTCTTCCTCCTGAGGCAGGAGTGCAAGATATGCTATCCGGTGTGTAAGAACCGGGCCATCAACTTCAAGCAGACTGAGGAAGAGCTGGAGATAGCGGTGGGGGCGGTGATACTCAGCCCCGGCTACCGCCCCTTCGACCCCTCTTCCAAGTCGGAGTACGGGTATGGCCGTTTCCCGAACGTGGTCACCAGCCTGGAGTTCGAACGGATTTCGACAGCCTCAGGGCCGTACCAGGGAGAGGTCGTACGGCCCTCCGACGGGAGGCCTCCGAGGCGCATTGCCTGGATACAGTGCGTGGGCTCGCGCGACGTGGTCAGTGGCAACCATTACTGCTCCGCGGTGTGCTGCACCTATACCGCCAAGCAGGTGATAATGACCAAGGAGCACCACGGCGAGGTGGAGGCCGCCGTCTTCTTCAACGACGTGCGCGCCTTCGGCAAGGGCTTTGACCAGTACTATGAGAGGGCCAGGCATCTGCCCGGCGTGCGCTACATCTGGAGCACTGCGGCTGCGGTTCGGGAGTTGCCGCAGACCAGGAACGTGGTCCTGAGGTATTGCCGCGACGGCTCTGAGGTGGTGGAAGAGGAGTTCGACCTCGTCGTGCTCTCCGTGGGCTTGACCCCTTCGGCGAGCGTGCGTAGTCTGGCTGCTGCGGCGGGGGTCAGGTTGAACGACTACGGGTTCTGCGAGGTGCAGCCTTTCGCCCCCGGAGAGACCTCGAGGCCGGGAGTGTATGCCTCCGGGACGTTCATCCAGCCCATGGACATACCAGAGTCTGTGGCCACGGGCAGCGCCGCTGTCTCGCTGTGCTCCCAGCTTCTCTCAGAGGAGCGGGGGTTGCTGCTGAAGGGTGATATGGAGCAGGTCCGGGAGCGTGATGTCAGCGGCGAGGCTTTACGCGTGGGCGTATTCGTCTGCCGCTGCGGGACGAATATCGGCAGCGTGGTGAATGTACCCGAGGTGGTGCAGTATAGCGGTGGGCTCGATGGTGTGACCTATGTTGAGGAGGGACTCTATAGTTGTGCCGTGGACTCGATAAAGCGGTTGACGGAGGTGGCCGGCGAAAAGGGCCTCAACCGGGTGGTGGTCGCAGCCTGCACGCCGAGGACTCACGAGCCGCTCTTTCGTGAGACGCTGAGGCAGGCTGGCTTGAACCCCTACCTTCTTGAGATGGCCAATATACGTGAGCAGTGCTCATGGGTACACCCGTGGGACAAGGAAGCGGCCACGGCGAAGGCCAAGGACCTGGTGCGGATGGCGGTGGCGAAGTCCAGACTGCTGGAGCCGCTGAGGTCGGTGATAGTTCCCGTGGAGCACTCCGCGCTGGTCATCGGGGGCGGTGTATCTGGGATGACCTGCGCCCTCAGTCTGGCGGAGCAGGGCTATGCGGTGCACCTGGTGGAAAAGTCCTCTTCCCTGGGTGGGCTGGCAAAGAGGTTGCACACCACCCTCGAGGGCGAGGATGTGCACGGCTTCATCGAGGGCCTGGGGAAGAGGGTAGAAGGCCACTCCCGGATACGTGTGTATACTCAGGCGGAGGTATCCGAGACCTCAGGGTTTGTGGGGAACTTCAGCACGAAGGTCTCATTGGCTGCGAGCAGCGAGACCCGGGAAATAAGGCACGGCGTGGTGATCATCGCCACTGGCGGCGAGGAGGTGAAGCACCGGGAGTACCTCTATGGCGATGACGCCAGGGTGATGACGCTATTGGAGATGGAGGAGAAGCTGGCAAAGGGTGATGGGGGGCCGGGGTGGCAGAGCGTAGTCATCATCGGCTGCGCAGGCTCCAGGGAACCGGATAGGCCGTACTGCAGCAGGGTGTGTTGTGGGGAGATGGTGAAGTGTGCCTTGAGGATAAAGGGGTCCAGGCCGGAGAGCGAGGTATATGTCCTGCATCGCGATGTCCGCACCTATGGCTTCAACGAGTTGCACTACAAGAGGGCGGCAGAGCTGGGAGTGCACTTCATTCGCTTCGACCTGGAGGACAAGCCGGTGGTGGAAGTCTCCGGCGGCGCGCTGAGAGTGATGGTGACAGACAGGGTGTTGGGTAAGCGTCTGGAGATACCGGCCGACGTGGTCGGGCTGGCGACCGGTGTGGCGCCGGCGCCTGACGGCGAGAGGCTGTCGAAGCTGTTCAAGGTGCCTTTGAGCGAGGATGGTTTTTTCCTGGAGGCGCACCTCAAGCTACGGCCGGTTGAGTTCGCTGCCGAGGGGATATTCCTGTGCGGGGTGGCGCACAGCCCGAAGTTCATCGGGGAGTGTATCTCTCAGGCACAGGCTGCTGCCGCACGGGCCGGCACCATACTATCGCGTGACTTCATCGAGGCTCCGGGCGTTGTGGGCGTGGTGGACACGGACAGGTGCATCGGCTGTGGTGTGTGCCGGACGGTCTGCCCATTCGAGGCGGTGGTGCTGAACCAGACGGCGGAGGGGTTGAGGGCGGAGGTCATACCAGCCTCCTGCAAGGGCTGCGGGCTGTGCTCCGCGCGTTGCCCGACTCGAGCCATCACCATCAACTGCTTCAGCGATGAGCAGGTGATGAGTCAGGTCGCCGCCCTGGTGGCAGGGAGCTAGACTTGGCGAAGGTAATCAGGCCGGCGGCCTTTACCCCCAGGATACTGGGGTTCCTCTGCCAGTGGTGCGGGTATGCCGGCGCCGACCTGGCAGGTGTCTCCCGCTTCCGCTACCCGCCAAATCTGAGGGTCGTCAGGGTGATGTGCTCGGGGAGGGTGGATGCGGCCTTCATCGTGGATGCCTTCCTCAGAGGCATGGACGGCGTCATGGTCATCGGGTGCCATCCTGGGGACTGCCACTATCTCTCGGGCAACTACGAGGCCATGAACATGGCCGTGGCCACCAGGCTCCTTCTGGAGTGCTCCGGCGTGAACACTAAGAGGTTCCTGCTGGACTGGGTCTCTGCCTCGGAAGGGATGAGGTTTTCGCGCCTGGTGTCTGACTTCACCGCCGCCATCACCGTCCTGGGGCCGCTGGGTAAAGGGAGCAGTGAGTTGGAGCATGGCTTGAAGGAGCGGCTGAGGGCGGCCCTGGCCGTGGCACAACAGGAGAAGCTGCGCTATCTCCTGGGTATGTTCACTACATTCACCAGGCGTGGGAACAGGTACGAGGAGGCCTTCACTCGCCATGAGATGGAGAGGGTGCTCGGGGGGGTGGTACTGGATGAGCTGGCGACCAATCGCATATTGCAGTCACTGGAGACCGGGCCTCTGTCGGTAAAGGAACTGGCGCAACGGCTGGGCCAGCCGTCGCAGCGTGTGCTTCGCCTGCTGGCGGGCTTGAAGAGGAAAGGCCTTGTCGTGCTGAGCAGTACCGAGGGGCAATCGCCGAGGTATGCCCTGAAGGCGGGTGCGGAGGTAACGCATGTCTGCTAGTCCGGTGCTTGTCGTCGGAGGAGGGGTGGAGGG
This sequence comes from Chloroflexota bacterium, assembly GCA_040754215.1. Taxonomy (GTDB): domain Bacteria; phylum Chloroflexota; class Dehalococcoidia; order JACPPY01; family JACPPY01; genus JBFMDE01. The sequence continues at coordinate 22,753 of JBFMDE010000010.1, read as the reverse complement.
AGTGCGGGCGGCGCTGAAGCAGGCCGAGAGCGGCAGGCAGGTGTACCTGGTTGAAGAGGGGCCTGTACTGGGTGCCGGAGGGACAAGCGCTGCGTTGTTGTCCCGTTTGAGAGCACTTGGGGACCGTGTTCGTGTCATCACCATGGCCGACCTCGCAGGTGTGGAGTGGGTTGAGGATGGGTTCAGGGTGAAGGTCCGGAGGCGGGCACCGCGGGTGGTGGAGGGACTCTGCAATAGCTGCGAGGCCTGTGTCAGGGTATGCCTGGCAAATATGGACGATGCCGAGCGCGGCAGGATGTCGCTGCGTACTGCCATAGATTCCCTGACTCCTGGGCATGGCGGCTACCACATCCTGAGGGAAACTCCGCCGTGCCAGGAGGCATGCCCGATACACCTGGACGTTCGGGGGTATGTAGGCCTGGTTGCTGACGGGAGGTATCATGACTCCCTGGCAGTGATAGAGGGACTCCTTCCCTTCCCCGGGACCATAGGCCGCATCTGTACGCGTCCCTGCGAAGCTGCCTGCAACCGTGGCCTGGCCGATGAGCCGGTGGCCATCTGCGCCCTGAAGCGGTTTGTCGCCGATAGGGCGATGGAGGAGGTGGGAGATGTGGTGGTCAGGAACGGTGGAGTAGCCAGGCCTGTCGTGTCCTCAGGTAGGAAAGTGGCGGTCATCGGCTCCGGACCCACGGGCTTGACCTGCGCCTATGAGCTGGTCCGCGTGGGCCATGGCGTCACTGTTTTCGAGGCGCTTCCGGTGGCTGGCGGCATGTTGCGGGTGGGCATTCCCGAGTACCGGCTGCCGCACAGTATAGTGGAGGGTGAGATAGCAGCTCTGGAGAGGGCGGGGGTGCGGGTCCAGACCAATATGCGCCTGGGGCGTGACGTGACGTTGGACGGGCTCTTCAAGGATGGGTACGATGCGGTATTTCTGGCTCTGGGTGCACACCTCAGCCAGAGGCTGGGTATCCCGGGGGAGGGGAGCCGAGGGGTGGTCCATGGGGTGGAATTCCTCCGCGAGTTGAACTTGGGGCACAGGCCGTGGGTGGGACGGAGGGTAGTCGTGGTCGGAGGCGGCAACGTGGCCATAGACAGCGCGCGCTCAGCACTCCGGCTCGGTGCGGAGAAGGTCTCCATCGTGTACAGGAGGACCGGCGCGGAGATGCCGGCGTATGAGAGTGAGAGGAATGCGGCCATTGCCGAAGGAGTTGACATAATGTACCTGTCGGCTCCGAAGGAGGTGCTGGTCTCCGGCGGCGGGGTATGTGGCCTACGCTGTGTGCTGACGGAACTGGGCGCTCCGGATGCCAGTGGGCGAAGGGCGCCGTTGCCTGTCCCGGACTCCGATTTCGACATAGAGGCGGACATGGTGATACCTGCCATTGGCCAGGCGGCTGACCTTGGCTTTCTCTCAGGTGATGGAGAGGTGAAGGCGTCAGCGGGCCGGCTGGAGGCCGACCCCGATACGCTGGCGACGTCGCTTGAGGGGGTCTTCGCCGGTGGAGATGTAGTGACAGGGCCGCGGACTGCAATTGAGGCTATAGCGGCGGGGAAGAGGGCGGCTGTTTCTATTGACAGGTACTTGAGGCAAGGACGATGCGCACAAGGCAGGTGAAGCCGTTCTCCGATATGCCGTCGCCGCGCGCTGTGATGCCGGAGGTGGCGGTTGCGAAGCGTGTAGGAAGCTTTGTGGAGGTAGAGGAAGGGTTTTCTGAAGAGCACGCGAGGGCCGAGGCGAAGCGGTGCCTGAGTTGTCGTGGCTGTCTGGGGTGTGGGTTGTGTGCAGCGGTCTGCCAGCCCGGGGCCATTGATTTCAGTCAGCAGGATGAGGAGATGGAGCTTGTGGTGGGCGGCATCGTGCTCACACCTGGAATTCGCAGGTCGGCCCCCATGTTGAGCGATGGCCTTGGCTATGGCAAATACCACGACGTCCTCACCGGCCCGGAGTTCGAGCTGGTCTTGAGTGAGCAGGGTCCGTTTGGCGGGATGGTGTTGCGCCCCTCAGATGGTGACGTGCCAGCGAGGGCCATATTTCTGGTCTGCGATGTCTCGCCTCCTGTGACCGGAGCCGGGCTGTCCGAGTCTCGATACCTGTCCCTCCGCTACGCGGTTGAGTTGGCCGGGTCAGCATCGGCCAGAGTATCCGGAATGGAGGTTGTGGTACTCTGTCCTGACCTCGGGAAACGCAAGAGAAGGGTGGCCAGTGTTATTGCCCGGCATCCATCCGTCCAGTTGTGGCATGGTGATGTCCGCTCTATCAGCCAGGTGGACTCTGAGGGCATGCTCGCAGTGGAGTGGAGCGAACGAGGTGCGATTAGGCGCGACGAGTTTGAGATGGTGGTGTTGTGCGCAGGGTTGAAGTTCTCCCCCGGGGTGTGCCGTTGGGCCAGGAAGCTGGGACTACGTCTGGACGATGTGGTCTTCTGGCCAGCCGCGAGAGCTGTTGAGGCTGTGGGGCAAGGCATTGTGCTTTCGGGACTGAAGCTGGCGGGGGATGCCCTGACTAAGGGGCGGTAACCCCGTCCGTGACATTTCCTCTCTCCTATGCTGCTCTCCTTGCGGTTGGTTTGACTGGTGCAGAGAGGTTATGATAGAATCCCAATTTGGCTTGAACCAAGTGCCCCTATCAGATGACGAGGTGATTGATACATGAACAAAGCGGTATCCAGGGTGTACAGAACCCCATCGGACGCGCATCAGGCGGTGAAGCACCTCCAGTCTGCGGGTTACAAGGCCCACGACATTGGAGTGCTGGCCCGGCTGGAGGAGACGGCCAGGTCTGTTCTGGGGGGCAAGGAGGAGAAGGTAACTTTCTCTGGTTTGGATCTAGTAGTGGGGGGATGTCTCGTACCTGTGCTGAGTAAGCTGGCGGGTGGGGAGAGCAAGCTCTCCGGTGCTCTGGTTGAGGCCCTGGGTCTGGAGGCTGAGGCGGCGGAATACTACGAATTTGTGCTGGGTGCCGGTGACGTGTTGCTGTCGGTACAAGCCCCGGAGTCCAATGTCTCCGAGGTGGAGGGCATTCTGGGAAAGGCTGATGCACGGCCGGAGAGGGCGGGTATGGCCAGTCCCGGGTTCTACAAGGCCAGCCGCATGTCAGCTACAAACCCGGTTGATGCCACTATGACCGGTGACTTCCGGAAATACTAAAGGCTCCGGCAGAGGGTTCAGTCTTCGCCCTGATACACCTGAAGTAGTCCAAGGTCGATGTCCGCTAGGAGGTATAACGTATAGATGTCCAGATACATCGCGACGGCGGCCATAAGGGGTGCTCACGCTGTGGTGAAACAGGCGGAGGAGATGTACTCCGAAGCCATGAAGAAGCCGGGGCCGGATGCCAAAATCGTGCTGAAGGACAAGGGAGGAGGAGGCACGGCGTACTGGCTCCCCGTCATCCATGGGTTTACGGGCCTTAAGATTGAGAAGGTCGGCGACCTGAAGAAGCCTCTGGAGCACGCCAGGGGCCTGTTGCCGCCGTTGCCAGGGGAACACGTCTGGCTCCCCTATCTCGGCGAGACCCTGGATGCAGGGATGGCAACGCTGTTTGCCGAGGAGATCATTGAGGGAATCCGCTTCGCCAAAGGGGAGCAGCCGGAGGTGAAGAATGGTTTCACCTTCAATGGCCCGATCAACGATGTGCAGATGCGCGCCTGGGGCATCCAGATGGTGGATGGCAGGATGCCCGGGTTTGCCGCCGTGCTCGGTGCAGCCAAGAACAATGAAGTCGCGGTCAAGATAGTCCGCGAGCTTCAGTCCAAAGGACAACTGGTGTTCCTCTCCAGCTCGTCGAATGGTCGTTCCATCGTTGACCAGTTACTGGAGTCCGGGGTACAGCTCGGCTACGACACCTTCACCGTCCCCTTCGGCACGGATACTATTTCGACTATCTATGCCCTGGGATATGCCTCGCGGGCTCCCTTCACCTTCGGCGGCGTCGCGCCGGGGGATTTCCGCAGGATCCTTCTGTATAACAAGTTCCGCTGTTTTGCCTTTGCCCTGGCCCTGGGGCCGATGGACGATTTGAAGTGGGCCACCGGTGCAGGGGCCATCAGCTACGGCTTCCCTGCCGTGTGCGACACGGCCGTGCCTAACATCCTTCCTACCGGGGTGACCCAGTATGAGCACGTGGTGAGTATGCCCTTTGATGACATTCCGGGCAGGGATGATATGGAGCGCGTGGAAAGGCTCATCCAGCGCTGCATTGAGGTGCGCGGCATCAAGATAAAGATCGCCACCATCAAGATACCCGTGGCCTACGGGCCGGCCTTCGAGGGTGAGGTGGTGCGCCGCGCCGACCTGCAGGCGGAGTTCGGCGGCAAGGGCGGGATGTGTTTCGAGTGGCTCACCATGAGGGGCCTGGATGATGTCGAGGATGGCAAGGTCACCGTGGTGGGCAAGGACCTCGATAGCTATGAAGTCGGCGAGCGCATACCGCTCGCCATTGTGGTAGAGGTGGCCGGGCGCAAGATGCAGAAGGACTTTGAGCCGGTGCTGGAGCGTCAGATACATCATTTCATGAACGGCGCGGAGGGGCTTCAGCACCAGGGCCAGCGCGACATCACCTGGATCCGCCTGAGCAAGGCTGCCTACGGCAAGGGCTTCAGGTTGCGGCATATCGGCGATACCCTGCATGGCTGCTTCCACAACCATTTCGGCGCTATCGTGGATAAGGTCCAGGTAACGCTGTACACCGAGCCTAAGAAGGTGGAGGAGTTGCTGGAGAAGGCTCGGGTCGTGTACCGCGAGAGGAATGAGCGCATCGCGGGCCTTACCGACGAAGCTGTGGATACATACTACAGCTGCACGTTGTGCCAGTCCTTCGCCCCCACCCATGTCTGCGTCATCAATCCCGAGCGCGTGGGACTGTGTGGCGCCTATAGCTGGCTAGACTGCCGTGCCTCCTACGAAATCAACCCCACCGGACCGAACCAGCCGGTGAAGAAGGGCACGTGCCTTGACCCGGTGAAGGGCGAGTGGGAAGGGGTGAACAAGTTCGTCTACGACCACTCGCAGATGAAGGTGGACCGCTTCACCGTTTACTCGGTGATGGACTCCCCGATGACCACCTGCGGGTGCTGTGAGTGCGTGTTGGTCCTGATACCGGAGGCCAATGGCTTCATGGTGGTCTCCCGAGAGGACTACTCCATGACCCCCTGCGGCATGACCTTCACCACCCTGATGGGCACAATAGGTGGAGGACTGCAGACTCCGGGTATGATGGGGCACGGTAAGTCCTACGTTGTTAGCAAGAAGTTCATCCTCTCCGAGGGCGGGATCAAGCGCCTGGTATGGTTGTCCAAGAACCTGAAAGAGGAGCTGGCTGAAGAGTTGAAGAAGGCCAGCGAGGAAGCGGGGGTGCCTGACCTTATGGACAAAGTGGCCGATGGCACCATCGCCACGACCCCGGACGAGCTCTTGGCGTACCTGCAGGAGAAGAAACACCCGGCGCTGGAGATGCCTCCGCTGATATAGACCTACAGAAGTGATACGGGTGGCATTCAGCCACCCGTATCTACTATGAGAAGATGTCAGGCCCGGTTTTTTGTGTTTTCCCTTTCTGTATCGCGAGGCATCAGACCGGAGGGCGTGTCTCATTCAACTTGCTGAAGCTGGTCATTGGTCTCTGAGCGTGTGCTCGCTCGAAGGTCGCACAAAGGAGGTTTTCATGGCAGCAGTCGAGGTCCCTGTAGAGAAGTGGACGGGAAAGATACGCGAAGTCAAGCTCGGCGGAAACGGTCGGAAGAGCGTGGTGGTTGGAGGTGCGAACACCCTTCCCTTCCTCTGCTTTGAGGGTGTCCAAGCCCATCGTCCGGCAGTCGCCATTGAGGTCCGTGACAAGGAGCCCAGAGACTGGTCGCCCCATCTAGTATCGGCCTGGGGAGATGCCCTGAAGAGCCCGGGAGCGTGGGCCAAGAAGGCAGCGGAGTATGGGGCCGACATAGTGTACGTCCGCCTTGCCAGCGCTCACCCTGAAGAGGGCAACACCGGGGCGTCAGAAGCCAAGAAGACGGCTGGAGAGGTGCTGTCTGCGGTGGACCTGCCGGTAATCTTCGTTGGACCAGATGTAGCCGAGAAGGACAACGAAGTGCTGGTAGCGGTCTCCGATGTGGCCAAGGGCCAGAGGGTGGGCCTGGGTAACTGCGTGGAGAAGAACCACAAGACTATCGCTGCGACCTGCATCGCCGATGGGCATGTGGCCATAGCCAAGACGCCCATAGAGATCAACCTTGCCAAGCAACTGAACATCCTGCTGTGCGATGTGGGGGTCCAACCTGATTCCATATTGATGGACCCCACCACGGGTGCCCTGGGTTATGGCCTGGAATATTCATACTCGGTGATGGAGAGGCTGCGGCTGGCGGCCCTGATGGGCGATGGCATGACCTCCATGCCCATGGTCTGCACTGTGGGTGAGGAGTCATGGCGCCAGAAGGAGTCGAAGGCGACCTCGGATGTCCCCAAGGTCTGGGGTGACCATCTCCAGAGGTCGTTGGTCTGGGAGGAAGTGACAGCCATGGGATTGCTGACTTCAGGCGCGGACATCGTTGTGCTACGCCATCCACGAACAGTGGCTGCGGTCAAGGCAGTCATTGATAAGATGACGAAGTAGAGCGTCCTCTGCCGTACAGTCGCCTTCCAAGTGCTATATGAGATAGAGGAGGAATGAACCATGGCCCTAACAGGAATTGAGATATACAAGTTCCTTCCCAAGACCAACTGCAAGAAGTGCAACTTCCCCACCTGTCTGGCCTTTGCCATGAAGGTGGCCTCTCGAGTAGTGGATATTTCAGCTTGCCCTGACCTTTCTCCAGAATCGAGAGCAGCCCTCGAGTCGGCTGGACGTCCGCCCATTCGCCTGGTGACATTGGGGGGCGATGGACACAAGGTTGAAGTCGGGAATGAGACAGTGCTCTTCCGACACGAGAAGACGTTCTACCATCCGCCGGCACTTCTGGTCCGGGTTAAGGACACCATGCCTAAGGCCGACATCGAGAAGCTGGTGGAGGAGGTCGATGCCTATCAGGTGGAACGGGTGGGCATGAAGCTGTCCATGGACGGCTTTGCGGTTCATAATGCTTCGAAGGACGCGGACAAGTTCGTGCAGGCTGTAGAAGCTGTGACGGCCAAGTCCAATCTGGTGCTGATGCTGATGTCCGAGAATCCCGTTGCTATGGAAGCGGCGACGGCCAAGGTTGCTTCGCGAAAGCCCCTGCTCCATGCTGCGACAAAGGACAATTGGAATGCGATGCTCGAGGTGGCCAAGAAGCATGCCTGTCCACTGGTCGTCAGGGAGACCTCTGGCCTCAATGAGCTGTCAGACCTGTCGGAGAAGACGAGCCAGGCAGGCGTTGAGGACATCGTCTTGGACGCCGGAATCAACGATTTCAGGTCCTCTGTGGACCTGCTCACTCAGATACGGAGGCAGGCCCTGAAGAAGAACTTCCGCCCCCTGGGTTATCCGGTGGTCACCTTCCCCGGCGAGCTTGCTGCCAGTGCGGATGAGGAGGTCCTGCTGGCTGCACAGCACATCGCCAAGTATGCCGGTGTGATAGTGCTGGAGCACTTCTCCCCCGCTGTGGCGTACCCATTGTTGACACTAAGGCTTAACATCTATACCGACCCGCAGAAGCCGATACAGATGGCTGCAGGGGTGTACGAGGTCGGTGCCCCCAAGGCTGAAAGCCCGCTTTGCGTTACCACCAACTTCTCTCTGACCTACTTCTCTGTGGCCGGTGAGATCGAGGCCAGCGGGTTCCCCTCCTGGCTACTGGTCTGTGATACCGAGGGCCTTTCTGTACTCACCGCTTGGGCGGCTGGCAAGTTCGATGCTGAGAGGATCGCGAAGGCGGTCAAACAGTTCAATGCAGGTGATAAGGTAAGCCACAAGAGCGTTATCTTGCCCGGCAAGGTGGCCGTGCTAAGGGGAGAACTGGAGGACGAGTTGTCCGGCTGGAAGGTGCTTGTCGGTCCTCCAGAGGCTATGGACATCGGTGGCTTCTTCAAGCGGACGTGGAAAGCCTGAAACAGGGACCACGAAAGGTAAAGGTAGAGTTCCTGCCGGAGGGGCAGAGCGTGCTCGTCCCGCCGGGCACACTGGTTCTGGATGCTGCGGCGCAGGCCGGCGTGCCACTGGTCAGCCCCTGCGGTGCACAGGGGCGGTGTGGAAGGTGTTTGGTCAGGGTTGAGCATGGCGAAGTCACCAGGGCCCAGAACCCCCACCTCAGCGCGAAGCAGGTCGGAGAAGGCTGGGCGTTGGCCTGTGTCACACAGATAGTCGGTGATGTCGCCCTCCATGTCCCGCCGCAGCGCGAGCGCGAGCGGGTGGTGGTGCAGGCCGCGGCGACGCGGAAAGCGGCTGCGGTACGCTGCGAGTGGCCCAGGTATCCTGCTGTCCGTCGCTTCTATCTGGAACTGCCGAAGCCTTCGCTGGAAGACAGCAGCAGCGACCTGGAGCGGTTGAAGAAGGCCCTGGCGGTCAGCCATGGCATTGAAGAGGTCCATGTCGTGCTTCCGGTCATGAAAGGTCTAACCCGCGAACTCCGCCAGGCTGACTGGAAGGTCACAGTCACCGTGGATGCCCAGGAGGGCGGTGCTACGCGGATAGTAGATATTCAGGGTGGACACAAGGAGTCCCCGCTTTTGGGGCTCGCCGTGGACATAGGCACCACGAATGTGTGGATTGACCTGGTGGACTTGAGCACGGGCCGTTCATTAGACCGTGTCTCCACGCTGAACCGCCAGGTATCTCGCGGTGAGGACGTTATCTCACGCATTATCTACAGCCAGCGTGGAAACGGCCTTGAGGAGCTGCGCCAGCTAGTACTGGATACAATCAATAACCTTATCGCTGAGCTGGCGATAAGACATAAGTTCGAACCCAGGGAGATGCAGGGAATGGTTGTGGCCGGTAATACCACTATGGTTCATCTCCTCCTTGGTCTGCCGGCTCGACATATCAGGGAGGAGCCCTATGTGCCTTCTGCGACGCATTTCCCGGTTTACACCGCCGCCGAAGTGGGGGTGAACATCAATCCCTTCGCCTCGGTGTACTGCGTCCCCGCCGTCGCTGCCTATGTTGGTGGTGACATAACTGCAGGAGTGCTGAGCTCTTGCCTCTTTGAGTCCAAGAAGCTCACGCTTTTTCTGGATGTGGGCACCAATGGCGAGATAGTGATGGGAGATGCCGACTGGATGACGACATGCGCTTGCAGCGCTGGGCCGGCGTTCGAGGGCGCTGGTATGCGGTTCGGCATGCGGGCAACGAAGGGGGCGATTGAGGATGTGACCATGAACTCCACGACGCTGGAGCCTACGCTCAGGGTCATCGGCAACGTCGCTCCGGTGGGTATCTGCGGCTCCGGGTTGCTCTCGGCTCTGGCCGAGATGCTGTTGACCGGGGTGGTGGACAGGTCAGGCCGCATGAACATGGGGCTTGCACGGGAGCAGATCGGGGCGGGGTCGCGACTCAAGCTCGGGGACCATGGTGCAGAGTATGTCCTGGTGTGGGCGCGGGACTCGGGTATTGGCGAAGACATCGTCCTCAGTGAAGTGGATGTGAACAACCTGCTGCGCACCAAGGCCGCGATATATGCCGGGATCGCGGTCATGGCGCGGAACGTAGGTGTGGCACTGGAGGATGTGGAAGAGGTCCTCATCGGAGGTTCCTTCGGACAGCACATAAACGTCGAGAAGGCCATTCAGGTAGGCATGCTGCCGGACTTGCCGTGGGACCGTTTCAAGTTCCTGGGCAACACTTCGCTGGCGGGGGCGTACAACATCCTTCTCTCGAGGCATGCTCGGGTGCAGGCGGACGAAGTAGCGCGCCGCATGACCTACTTTGAGCTGGTGGCTGACAATACCTTCATGGATGAGTTCACCGCTGCCATGTTCTTGCCACACACCGACTTGAGCAGGTTCCCGTCGGTGGCAGCGCTCCTCGAAAAGCAGGCGGGGGCGGGTGTTGGTGGCTAAGACCATTGCCGTGGCGGGGAAGGGTGGAACGGGTAAGACCACCGTAGTTGCCCTGCTAGTACAGCTCCTGGCAGAGTACGGCACCGTCCTGGCGATCGATGCCGACCCAAGCTCCAATCTGCATCTGTGTCTCGGGCTGCCTTTAGAGGGGACGGTCGGTGCCGTCAGGGAGGAAGTGGCGAAGAAGGTGAGGAGTGGCGATTTCCAGGCCGGGATGTCCAAGGCGAACTATCTGGAGATGGGCCTGCTCCAGACGCTGGTGGAGTCGCCAAGAGTTGACTTGCTCACCATGGGAAGGCCAGAGGGGCCGGGCTGTTACTGCGCTGCCAACAACGTACTTCGGGGATTCGTTGACCATCTGACGGAGAATTACGACTACGTGGTTATTGATAACGAGGCCGGGATGGAGCATATCAGTAGACAGACCACCAGGGATGTGGATGTCCTTCTGATTGTCTCTGACACTTCCCCACGTGGCATTGTCACCGCTGGTCGGATCAGGGGTCTGGTAGGGGAGATGAGGTCACACGTGGACAAGGTGGGGCTGGTGATAAACCGAGTTGACGGAACACTGCCGCGGGCCATAGAAGACCTGGTAGCAGATTCAGACCTCGAAGTCCTGGCTGTCCTGCCTGTTGACAAGGAACTTCAGGAACTGGAGGCTATGGGAGGGCCGGGTATCAGGCTTTCCGCATTGTCTCCACTCAAATTGGAGATAGCAGCCCTGGCGAGGCGACTGGGGTTGATGGACGTCTCTCAGGAACATGAAGTGAACCACAGAGCCAATGTCACAAGGGGGTAAGAGATGAAAGCTATTGGAGAGTCTATTCACGTTATTGCGCCCTCGGTGCGGGCCGCCATTGAGAACAGGGACAAGGCATTCATTCAGGACCTGGCGAGGCGCCAGGTGGAGGCTGGGGCCGATGTGCTGGACTTGAACATTGGTCCGCAGAAAAAGGCCGGTCCCGAGGTGATGGAGTGGATGGTGAAGACGGTGCAGGAGGCGGTGGATGTGCCTCTATCTCTGGACACCACCAATGCCGCGGCCATTGAAGCTGGCTTGAAGGTCTGCCGAAAGAGGCCCTTGATCAACAGCACTGATGCCACCGACCGCCTGAATGTGCTGATGCCACTGGCTGCGAAGTACAATGCCAACATCATTGCGCTTACCTATGGCGGCAAGGCCCTGCCCACCACGGCGGATGCCCGTGTCGAACTGGCTGTAGAACGGATCATGGTCGCCGCAGCAGAACATGGGGTACCCACAGAGAATATCTATCTTGACCCGCTGGTGCTCACGGTGAACGGCAACCAGGACCAGGCAGTTCAGACCATTGAGTCGGTGCGATTCTTCAAGCAGATGAGCGAGCCGCCTCCTTTTACGACCTGCGGCCTCTCCAACGTGTCCAATAGCTGCCCCGCTGAACTGAGGCCTCTGCTGAACCAGGTGTTTCTCGTCATGATGCTGGGTGCCGGCATAGATGCACCGATAGTGGACGTCTTCGATAAGGAACTGATGAGGATACCGAAGGTGCTGGAGGCACGGGATGCCTCGACCCCGGTGAACAAGTTGTACCTGGACATCTACGATACATACGTCGCCGGGGGTAGGTTTGACCCCAGTGGCGTGGACATGAGCGACTCGAGGCTGCGGGATGTCGTGAAGACGGTCCAGATAATGGAAAACAAGAACCTCTACGCGCACGGGTACTTAAAGCTGTAGCTTCAGGTTACTCCCGGCCGAAGTGGCGGCGTAGCTCTCCCGAACTCAGGTGTATCATTGTGGGCCGGCCATGAGGGCAGGTGCGCGGTAGTGCTGTCTGCCCCAGCTGTCGCAGGAGTTCCTGCGCCTCACGGACTTCTAGCCCTTGGCCGGCCCTGATGGCACTGTGACAGGCAAGGGAGATGGCAACCTTCTCGTTCCACTCTTGGCCTTCACTATGACCTGCTGGAGCAAGGACCTCGTGCAGTGCGTTCGCTATGCCTTCGCTACGCAGCTGTGCAGGTATACTGCGCACCAGGTAACTCCTTTCCCCGAAGGGCTCGACGGAAAAGCCGAGTTCGAGGAGGGCGGCGCCACGGGCGCTGAAGACCGTCTCCTCCTCCGGCGTCAACTCGAGGAGCAAAGGCTCCAGGAGCCATTGGACCTCCACCCGGTTCTGTGAGCGTTGCTCCTTGAACCTCTCGAAGAGGATACGCTCATGGGCGGCATGCTGGTCAACGAGATAGAGGCCGCCGGGCGCCTCGGCTACTATGTAGGTGTTGTCCAACTGCCCGAGGATGCGCACATCGGCTAACTTGGGGATGTCGTCAAAGAGCCCCTCCCGTTCCCACAAAGGTTCTTGTGGACGAGGGCTTATGCTGGTCAATGTCTCCGGCAGGGGTGCTCTTCCCAGGGCTCTTCTGATTGTGGCTGTGACCGTGGAGAAGACCAGGCCCTCGTGGCGGAACCGTACTTCACGTTTGGTAGGGTGTACATTGATGTCCACCATGTCGGGTGATATCTTCAGGTTGAGGACGACGATCGGGTGCCTGCCGGCCATGAGCAGGCCGTGGTAGGCCTCGTCCACGGCGCGTGCGAGGACGCGGTCGTACACCCAGCGCCGGTTGACGAAGAAGCTCAGGCAGGTGCGGTCACTACGACTTAGTTGGGGCGGGCTGACCAGGCCACTCACGACCGGCATAGGTGATGAGTGAACGGTGGCTGTTGGCGTCCACTGGTCGCCTTTTAGCTCTAGCATCTGTCGGGCGGTGTCCGCTGAATAGACCTGGGCCACGACGTCCCTGAGGCTCCCGCTGCCGGTGGTGTGCAGCGTGGTTCGTCCATCCACAGACAACGTGAACCGCACCTCCGGGAAGGCGAGGGCGAATTGCGTTACCAGGTATGCGATGCGGGCACCCTCCGTTCTCACCGATTTCATGAACTTTAACCTGGCAGGAGTGGTGTGGAACAGATGGTGCACCGTGACCGTGGTCCCCTGAGGATGGGCTTGGCGGCGCGACTCTGCTGCTGTGCCCTTCTTCAGTGTGAGGCGGCTCCCTGCGGCCTCACCCGTGGTTGCGGTCGTTATCTCGATGTCAGCTACGGCAGCGATGCTGGGCAATGCCTCTCCGCGAAATCCCAGCGAACTGATGTGTTCGAGGTCTGATAGAACCTGCAGCTTGCTGGTGGCGTGGCGGCAGAATGCGAGTTCTACTTCGGATGATGGGATGCCATGTCCGTTGTCGCTGACCCGGATAAGGCTCAGCCCGCCGTTGTGTATTTCTATTGCGATTTGGGAGGCACCGGCGTCGAGGGAGTTCTCGACCAGCTCTTTCACCACGGAGGCCGGCCTCTCGATGACCTCGCCGGCAGCTATCTTTGTGACCAGTTCCTGGTCAAGGACCCTGATAGTCACTGAGGAGTCTTCCTATGTCAGTGGACGTGGCATCATCCCGGAAAGCACAGCCCACCGTTGACGCTGAGTGTCTGGCCGGTGATGGCGCTGGAGTCGTCAGAGGCGAAGAAGAGAACGGCTTCGGCTATGTGTTTGCTGTAGAGAGGGAATAGCTGCTTTTCCAGGCCTTGCTGGAAGACGTGCCCTGCCGAGCCCTTCAGCACGGTCTCCAGACCTGGCGTGTCTCGCGTTACGGTGGTGCTTATGGCGTTGACCCTGACCTGCCACCTCCCTAGTTCCTTGGCCAGGACCTTGGTGGCCATCACCACACCCGCTCCGGCACCTCCCGGCAGGCACTCAGCGGGGGTAGGGAACCTTCCGGCATCCGTAGTGATCAAGACTATGTTGCCGGATTTGCGCTCTATCATGTGGTCCAGCAGCGCCTTGACGCAGTAGAGCCTGGAAAGATACTGTGCCTTAATGAAGGACAAGTACTCGTCCGGGTGCATATTGCGAAAGAAGTTGGGCATGCCCATTTCGGCCGCTGCGCCACCGGAGACCACAAGTATGTCCACTTTGCCCATGCTGAAGACTGCGCCAGTTGCCATCCTCTGGACCTCTGGCCACATGGTGATGTCTGCCTTCTCGAAGATGGCGCGTCGCCCCAGCTTCTTGATTTCAGCCACCACTTCTGTGCCCGAGCCTTCAGTCCTGGCGTTGACCACTATGTCGGCGCCGTTGGAGGCGAGTTTGAGGGCTACGGCCTTACCGATCCCATAGGTTGAGCCGGTCACCAGTGCTACCTTGTCTCTCAAGTCCGCCTGCATGTTCACCTCTCGACGCGTCCTGAGGAACTTTACATGTTTTGGCTTGCCCGGTCAATCGCAGTTCCAAAAAGGGCGAGGCTGCTGGCTTCGGTCAGCAGCCTCGCTAGGAAGCTGAGGGACTCGTGAGCGTGTTAGTTACGGTGTGTGAGGGGCGTGGGCGCAGGAGCAGGCCTGGCGGGTGCCATACTGGGGGCCGGCGCTGAGCGGGTGTACGGCGTGCCACGGCGCATGATGGACGGGAAGTCCAGTGTGCTGTGCTCCAGGCCCTTGATGAGCTGGCGCAACTCCTGCTCTGAGGGTGCCCTGTTGCCGATGTTCTGGACAAAACCCGTGGCGATGAGCGTGATCCTCACCTGGCTGTCCATCTTCGGGTCAAGCTGTACGCCGAAGATGATGTTGGCGTCGGGGGCCACTGCCTGTGCGATGACCTGCGCCGCCTCATTCACCTCGAAGAGGGTCAGACTGCTGCCTCCGGCGACCGTGAACAGTACCCCCTTGGAGCCGGCCACCGTTACGTCCAGGAGTGGGCTGGCAAGCGCATTCTTGGCCGCGTCTGCGGCGCGGTTCTGACCGGCGCCAATGCCGATGGACATCCAGGCGGGGCCTGCCCCCTTCATTATCGCCTTGACGTCGGCGAAGTCCAGGTTGATCATCCCCGGCACGGTGATGACCTCGGAGATCGCCGCCACTGCCTGGCGCAGCACATCGTCGGCGATCTTGAAGGCGCCGTCCACTGCGGTCTTGTTGTCGCAAAGCTGGAGCAGGCGGTCGTTGGGGATGATTATCAGCGTGTCGGTCTTAGCGACCAGGTTGGCGATGCCCTCTTCCGACACCAGGCGCCGGTGTGTCCCCTCAAAGGTGAAGGGTTTGGTGACCACGCAGATACAGAGCGCACCCATGTCTCTGGCTATCTCTGCCACTATGGGAGCGGAGCCAGTGCCGGTGCCACCGCCCATTCCGGCGGCGATGAAGACCATGTCCGCGCCCTGAAGGGCAGCGCGGATGTCCTCCCGGCTCTCATCTGCTGCCTTGGTTCCCATCATGTGGTCGCCGCCGGCGCCAAGCCCCCGGGTCAGCTTCGCGCCGAGCTGGATCTTCGTCGGCGCCTCCGACAGTGCCAGAGCCTGAGCATCGGTGTTCAGGGTTATGAACTCAACGCCGCGTATTTCCTCGCGGACCATGCGGGTGACTGCGTTGCACCCAGCACCGCCACAGCCAACGCACTTTATCTTGGCTGGGTTGGGTGCGTATGTCTGCTTTGCCATTTGATCCTCCTTATCAATCCTTCTTGTTTAGGGTGGTTCTCCGTGAACTGGCCTCGGTCCCCGCCTATCTTTTGAACAAGCTCCCGAGCATGGAGAAGACGCGGCTCCAGGTTGACCCGACTTTGTCGCTCCGCCAGCCATTTGCTCTCTTCTGCCAGGCGTCTGTTCCCTTTATGCCCCAGAGCAGCAGCCCGACGCCTGTGGCATATGCCGGGTGGTTCAGTACGTCGGTGATGCCGTAAACTCCGGATGGCAACCCGATGCGGACGGGGATACGCAGCGTCTCTTGTGCCAACTCTTGCAGGCCGGGTACGCCTGAACTGCCGCCTGTAAGCACCAGCCCCGCCGGTGCCAGTTGCAGGTAGTCGGATGTTGGCATTTCCAGGAGAATGAGGCGAAGCGTTTCTTCCAGGCGGGCCCTCATGATGTTGCACAGTTCGACGTAAGATACGCTGTGACCATTGTCAATGTTGATGGTCGCCTCCTCCTGGTCCTTGCCGTCCACCTTTGGCGCGACGTTCCCGTACTTGCGCTTCATACTCTCCGCGATGTCGAAGGGCAGGCCCAGTCCCAGCGCTATGTCGCTGGTGACCTGGTATCCGGCGACGGGCAGGACAGAGGTGTGATAGATACTCCCATCCTTGAACACCGAAA
Organism: Chloroflexota bacterium; assembly: GCA_040754215.1. GTDB lineage: Bacteria > Chloroflexota > Dehalococcoidia > JACPPY01 > JACPPY01 > JBFMDE01. Next base: position 6,661 of record JBFMDE010000010.1, on the reverse strand, counting down.
TGTCGGTCGTGCCGCCACCGATGTCCGCCAGTATCACGCCCATCTCTTTCTCATCCGGTGAGAGAACCGCCTCTCCGCTGGCCAGGGCTTCCAGGACCAGGTCCTCGATCTCCACCCCGACAGACCTCACGCACTTGACCAGGTTCTGGACTGAAGATACCGCTGCGGTGATGATGTGTGTCTCCACATCAAGGCGGAAGCCATGCATGCCCACAGGGTTCTTCACCCCGACCTGCCCATCCAGCGCGTAGCCCCGGGGTATGGCGTGGAGGACCCTGCGGTCGTTGGGGGGTACGACGATGTTGCGCGCCGAATCCAGTACCCGCTTCAGGTCATCCTGGCGCACCAGTCTGTCGTTGCGTGGAATCGCTACCACGCCCTTGGCGTTGGTAGAGGTGATGTGTCGTCCGGTAACGCCCACATATGCGGAGCCTATACGGATGCCGCTTGACTGCTGTGCCCTGAGTACTGACTCTCTGATTGACTCTCTTGCTTCGTTGGGGTTCACCACCATGCCCTTGTGCAGTCCACGGGAGGGGGTGACACCAACACCGAGGACTTGTAGGCCCTCAGATGAGTCGGTTCGAGCCACGATGGTGCACACCTTGGTGGTGCCCACATCCATGGCTGCTATCGTCTTTGTCCTTGGCATCTGTTTAACCTCCTCTTAATTTCGGGTGTCTGCTAAGTCTATGCTTCGCCCTGTAACTCAGTGCATGGGTATCACACCCCTCCCCGGGGGCGGGCCGCGAAGCTGTCCCTGTCTATTCCCCAAAAGGGGGGCCGAACCCTGCGTCTTAGCAAGGCACATCGGGTGAGAAAGGGCTCGACCAACTTCGATTCCGGGTTCAGATTGTTGCCTTGCTGCAAACACGGTTCAGAGGCCCCCCTTACCGGCGTTATGGTGCCGCGTGGCGGTGCTGAACCCATGGAGGTAGACATAACAACTTGTGCGGCACAGCCGCTGGGACATAAGTGCTATCGGAGCTATTGGGGCTGCGTTGTTTTCTGTCTTTGCTGTCGGGTACATGACCGTGGGCCGCCTACGTACGCTCTGCCGCTCTCAACCTGGCGCTGCGGCTTCGTGGGTTGGAGAATCTCTCTGTTTCAGAAGGCCTGATGGCCTTCCTGTTCACCAGCTTCAATCTGGCGATGTGACCGCAGGTGCACTGGAGCACGGAGGACGGGCAGATGCACCCCGCGGCCTCTTGCCTGAACAGGGCCTTCACAATGCGGTCCTCTAGTGAGTGATAGCTGATCACAACCAACCGCCCCTGAAAGCCCAGCAGGTCAATGGCCTGCTCCAGTGCGGACCTGAGGCTGCCCAGCTCTCGGTTTACTGCGATGCGCAGTGCCTGGAAGGTCCTGGTAGCAGGGTGTATCCTTCCCCTGGCGCTGCCTGTGGCCCGTAATACCGCCTGGGCGAGGTCAGTGGTTGTCCTGAGAGGCCGGCTGGCGATGATTTGCCGGGCTATGTGTCGGCTGCGCGACTCCTCACCGTAGCCGGCGATTGTCTTGGACAGGTCGGACTCTGAGTATGTGTTTACTATGTCGGCGGCAGTCAGTTCCTGACGGGGGTCGAAGCGCATGTCCAGTGGGGACTCGCGCTGGAAGCTGAAGCCACGGTCTTCTGCCTCCAGCTGGCATGAGGAGAGTCCGAGGTCGAAGAGGATGCCATTGACGGGGAGAAAGTTGTACTCAGTGCAGATGTTCCGCAGGTAGGCGAAGTTGTCATTGACCAGCAGGATGTCATTCTGGTATGAGGCAAGCATGGTCCGGGATTCTGAGATAGCCTGTGGGTCGGTATCTATACCCAGAAGCTGTCCCCCGGGCGAGCTAGCCTGAAGGATTGCCAGTGCATGGCCAGCCGAGCCCAGGGTGCAGTCTATGTAACGCCCGCCGGGTTGCACGTCGAGGGCCTCTATGGTCTCGCGCAGCAGAACCGGAATGTGATAGTGGGGCAGAGGTTGCTCTGTCCCTCTCTGTTCCACGTTGTCCATCACCGCCACGCTCAGCATGTCTTAGGACCCTTCTGTTCCAGGGTTTCAATTACCTGCCAGGCTTGCTGTTGCTGTGATTTCCAGGTGTGCCACCTCTCCGGGTCCCAGACCTCGACGTAGGTGTTTGCGCCGATGACTGCCACGCTGTCGGTTATCCCGGCGTATTCCCGCAGTTCCGTTGAGAGCGCTATCCTGCCCTGCGCGTCGGGCTTGACATCGGTGGCGTCACTGAACAGTGCGCGGGTCAGCCTCCTCTGGTCCGCCTTGGGCAGCCCTTCAGCTTTGAGGCCGTGGGCGATCTCATCGAACTCGGAAATGGTATAGAGCCAGATGCAGCCTTCAGGGCCGGGGGTGAGGTAGCCACCCTCGGTGAACTCGCGACGGAAGGAGGGCGGGATGGGTATCCTGCCCTTCTCGTCTACCCGGTAGTTGGACGTCCCGACAAACATCGCTCTATCTCAACGCTCAGGATGATGCTTGCCCCTGAGTCAACTCCACGATGCGATAGTCATTCCAGAACCTTAGCCGGTCCCAGGTAAGCCGTGCCAGGTTTTCCACCGAGCGCCGCTTCTCCTCGTCTGTGGTCAGCGAGTACCAGGTGACCCAGCCATCCGATGACTCTTCGAGCACTCCCTGGTGCACCAACTCTCGGACCGCTCGCCTGGGGTCCAGGTGGCGGCAGTCCGGTGTAGGAGATATGCAATCGACCGTGCACTTCGTCTTAAGATGCTTGCTCCAGAAGAAGAGGACCTGGAGCTTGTCCGCCGTATCGCCAAATGTTTCCAGAAAGGCAAGCAGGTCGTCGGCATCTACAGCGGGCATGCGTTGCGCTGAGTACTGTGCCAGTAAGAAACAGGTGGGGCCATTTTCGGAGGAAAAGTGCCTCAGGGTGCCTATGCTGGGCAGAGGACCCTCGCATACCCGGTACTGTACGTATGTCTGCATCGCTCCCCCTTTCCTTAGATGGTTTAGCTTTGCCTCAGGAATTGCCACTGCCAAGCCTACCCCCGGAACGGGTACGGCAAGGCGATCACAATACGGTTTTGTTCCCCACTCTTCCCCACTTTAAACCACATGCCCCCATTATTGGGTCTAGTCCCGTGGGTGTCAATAGCCTTCTTGACGATAACTAAGAATCTTTGTGAGCAAACTGGACATAAGTGCTAAGCAATCCGAACGCCCCCGCTAGGGGTGCTTTGGCAGTGGGGTACCCCTGTGATACAATAGGGCAACTTTCGACCAGATAGCAGTGCAATGAGGGTTGCCGTACTTACAGTGAGTGACAGTGGTTCTCGAGGAGAAAGGCCACGCGACCTCAGTGGTGAGGCGGTGCAGGAGTGTCTGGCTGGCCTTGATGCCCGGGTCGTGGACTATGCCTTGGTCCCCGACGAGGTAGAGTTGATCGCCGCGCGGCTGAGGGAATGGGCGGATGGGAATGATGTTGACCTGGTGCTCACCACAGGCGGCACCGGGCTGAGTCCCCGAGATGTCACTCCCGAGGCTACCGCCAGGGTAGTTGAGAAACTGGTACCCGGCCTGACGGAGGTAATGCGCGCCGAGAGCGTGAAGAAGACGCCCAGGGGTATGCTCAGCCGGGCCATCGCCGGGATAAGGGGCAGGTGCCTGATAGTGAACCTCCCTGGCAACCCCAGGGCGGTGCGCGAGTGCCTGGGGGCAATACTCCCTGCCTTGCCACATGCTATAGAGGTGCTCCGTGGTGAGGTAAGAGAGTGCGCTGCTGGTGGGGGTGGCTAGGTGCGAATTGACATCGTGACCCTCTTCCCCGAGATGTTCGCCGCGGTCTTCAGCCATAGCATCATTGGCCGGGCGGCGAGCCGGGGACTGGTGGACATTCGTACCTGCAACTTCCGCAATTACGCACATGATAGACACCGGACTGTTGACGATTATCCGTACGGTGGTGGAGCGGGGATGGTGTTGAAGCCTGAGCCGCTATTTGAGGCGGTCGAGGCCATCGTTGCCGAGACCCACGGACAAGGTGCGGGGCAGCGACGTGAGGTCGTGTTGCTTACACCTCAGGGTCGCCTCTTTAACCAGGACATAGCCCGAGAGCTTGCAGCCCTGGACCACCTGGTCCTCATTTGTGGCCGCTACGAAGGGGTGGATGAGCGTGTGCGCCAGCACCTCGCTTCCATGGAATTGAGCATCGGGGACTATGTGCTCAGCGGAGGGGAAGTGGCGGCCATGGTGGTAGTGGACGCAGTGGTCAGACTCCTGCCGGGGTCGTTGGGCTCCGAGGAGGCGGCGTGGGATGATTCCTTCGTCAATGGGCTGCTGCAATTCCCGCAGTATACGAGGCCGCCGGAGTACCGGGGATGGGTTGTGCCCTCGGTCTTGCTTTCTGGTAACCACGAGGAGGTGGCGCGGTGGCGACGCAGGCAGTCACTTCTTCGCACCATGGAGCGTCGGTCCGAGTTGCTGGCGAAGGCTCCGCTTTCGGAGGAAGAAGCCGGGGTGGTGAGGGACCTAGGACGATAGAGAAAGGCAAAGTCATGGACGTGAATTCACTGGTCAAACTAGCACCGAACCCAAATGTCCCCGCTGTGGCTCCCGGGGATACGGTCAAGGTCACCGTCAAGGTGATCGAGGCGGAGAAGCAGAGAAGTCAGGTATTCCAGGGAGTGGTCATCAGGGTGCGCCATGGCAAGAACAACGCCAGTTTCACCGTCAGGCGTGTGACCCATGGCATCGGCGTGGAGCGCACCTTTATGGTGCATTCCCCCCTGCTGGAGAAAGTAGAGGTGGTGCGCCGCAGCAAGGTGCGCCGGGCCAG
>JBFMDE010000010.1:0-1767 GCA_040754215.1 Chloroflexota bacterium | reverse complement strand
CAGGTGCCGGAGACCAGGGATGTGCATGGCCTTATCGAAGCAGAGCCGGTGCTCACTGAAGCCCAGGTCGCCCTTGCGCGCTGGATAAGCGACCGCTATCTTTCCCCCCTTTTCGATTCCCTCGCGCTCATGCTGCCGCCTGGATTTGAGCGCAGCCTGCTTGCCTTCTACGAGCTGGCCTCTGCCGTGCCCGATGAGCATAGGCTCGAAACGACAGAGAGAAAGGTCGTCGAGTTGGTGAGACGGCAGAGTAAGGCGAGCTTGCGAGAAATAGAGAGGTTGGTAGGGTGTGCCAGGGCGGCACGCATCACATCCAGGCTGGTGAGAGACGGTCTACTTGTGCGGAGCCAGGAGTTGCAGCGAGAGAGGGTAAGGCCGAAGATGGTCTCGGTTGTAGCTCTGGCTGCAGAGCCTGCTGAGGCATTAGAGAAGGCCGCCTTGCTGAAACGCAGGGCCCCGTGGCAGGCAGCGGTGCTCGAGATGCTCGCTGCGGGGGGGCGGGCCCTGTCGCTGGCTGTGGTCAGGCAAAGGGCCGGTGCCTCGGCCGGAGCAGCGGTGAGGTCTCTGGCGCGTAAGGGCCTGGTGTCGCTGCATATGGAAAAGGCGGTGCGTGACCCCCTGTCTCACCGGAGCTTTGCCCGCTCTGTGGCCCCGGTGCTGACCTCATGGCAGGAGGCTGCGTGGCGGACCATGGAGTCGCGCCTCGTATCCGGGGGTGACAGACGGCCGCGCGTCTTCCTGCTCCATGGTATCACCGGTAGTGGCAAGACAGAATTGTACCTTCGGGCACTGGAGACGGTCGTGGGACAGGGCAAGCGCGGGGTCGTGCTTGTGCCTGAGATATCGCTGGCTCCCCAGACCATCGAGCGGTTCGCCTCCCGGTTCCCGGGGCGTGTGGCGGTCTTGCACAGCCGACTTTCTCTGGGCGAGCAGCACGATGAATGGCGAAGGATCAAAAGAGGCGGTTTCGACGTGGTGGTTGGGCCGCGCAGCGCCCTATTTGCCCCACAGCCTGACCTGGGACTGATAGTGATGGATGAAGAGCACGACTGGAGCTACAAGCAGGATGAGCAGGTGCCTCGATACCATGCCCGGGACGTTGCTCTCAGGATGTCTGAAATGTACGGGACCGTGGTGATAATGGGCAGTGCCACGCCGGATGCGGAGAGTTACTATCGGGGGGAGAAGGGGGAGTACACCGTGCTGCGTCTCCCGGAGCGGATAACCCCGTGGGGCAGGGTCTCGCTTCCCAGGGTAGAGGTGGTGGACATGAGGGAGGAGCTCAAATCTGGCAACAGGAGCATCTTCAGTCGGTCGCTGCAGGAGGCCATGGTCAGGGCACTGTCCAGCAAAGAGCAGGTCATCATCTTTCTAAACCGCCGCGGAAGTGCCACCTTCGTACAGTGTCGGAGCTGTGGCCACGTACTCCGGTGTCGCCGTTGTACCGTGAGCCTGACCTATCATTCGGCTGACGAAGGACTGGTGTGTCACCAGTGCAACTCTCGCTACGCTGTTCCCTCCATGTGTCCCGAGTGTGACAGTCCTAGCATTCGCTTCCTTGGCATCGGTACACAGCGGGTCGAGGAAGCAATACGAGAGATGTTTCCGCTGACCAGAACCCTGAGATGGGACCGGGACATCAGCAAGACCAAACACTCGGACGAGGAGATATTGGAGCGGTTTCTGACCCATGACGCCGACGTCCTGATCGGCACGCAGATGATAGCCAAGGGTCTCGACATGCCTCTGGTGACGCTTGTGGGGGTG
>JBFMDE010000009.1:0-36494 GCA_040754215.1 Chloroflexota bacterium | reverse complement strand
TGGGTGATATGGGCCAGAATGCCAGAGGTGGCTCCGAGCACAAACCATGCGGCAGGCTTGAACATGTTAACCCCCTCAGCCTTTTGAGGGGATTATAAGTTGTCTGCCACCAAATGCAAATAGTACCGAAGTGCACCATGATTTGACGGAAAGCCAGAGGTTCTGGTACAAGTATAAAGCTATCTGTAGGCGTAGGACGAGTTTGATGGGATTTGAGCATGGCACATAGGGGCGTCCTTGCTAGGCCAATCGAGGAGAAACGCAGCCGATCGGCCAAGCTCGGTATCCTGCGCAGGGCGAAGGGCAGCGAGCCCTTCAGGTGGTTGGTGAGGAACATCGTCGCTCCAAGCTACTTCCTGACCTTCTTCAAGACCCTGGAAGCAAAGATAATCGCAGAATATCTGGAGGCGAGGCCTGGAGAGCGTGTATGTGACCTGGCCTGTGGTACAGGAGAAAGGAGTCTGACCCTAACAGACAAGGGATGTTCTTCCTACGGCATTGACGTGGACCGCCATTCGATCGAGATGGCGACATACCTTTTCCACGAGACCGGGGCCTTCATCCAGGCCGACGGAGAAAGGTTGCCTTTCAAGTCTGAGACCTTCGACAAGGCGCTGTCTATTTGTGCGTTGGAGCACTTCTCCGATGACCAGGCCGCTTTGCGGGAGGCCTACAGAATCCTGAAGCCAGGTGGTGTGTTCGTCATCACGGTTGATAGCCTCAACTATAATGGACTAGGCGAGCGTCTGAAGGAAGAACACAAGGTAGAGAACCATGTTGTCAGGTATTACACCAGGCAGGAACTGGAAGCAAAGCTGCGGAGTAACAGTTTTAGTGTCGAGAGCAGCAAGTACTTCATTTCCTCTCCCGTGGCCGCCTTCTTTTTCAACCTTTGGATCAGAAGAGTGTGGGTATGCTCTCTGCTGTACCCAGTGGCGGTGTGCCTGAGCTATCTGGGTGACCGCTTGGCGGAAAGACCGGACCAGGGCTATCTGCTGGCAGTCAAAGCTCGGAAGAATGGGGTAGATCGTGGTGGGTGAGAGAAAAAAGCTAAAGGTCCTCGAAGTCAGCCCTGTCTACTACCCCACGCTGTATCCCGGTGGCGTACCCCTGGTGGTCCAGGAGCTCTGCAAACGGCTCGTCGAGAAGGGCCACGACGTGACGGTCTACACTACCGACCTATCAGACGGCCACTCACGATTGCCCAGCGGTTTCAAGGAGCACTCGGGCGTCAAGGTCCATTATTTCAGAAATATCAGTGATTCCCTTGCTTTCCGGCGGAAGATATTCACCCCCCTGAGCATGTACCCGGTGGCCAAGGCTCAGGTCGCCGGTTTCGACATCATCCATTGCCACGAGTACCGGACGTTGCTCAACGTGTTCATTCACCGCCTCGCAAAAAGGCACGGCGTCCCGTATGTGCTCCAGCCACATGGCTCGGCGCAACTGGTCGAAAAAGCTGGGTTGAAAAGAGTCTTCGATATGGTGACTGGCTATCGCATATTGAATGGCACGAGCAAGTTCATTGCGATAACGCAGCACGAAAGAAGGCAGATCGCCAACATGGGAGTGGCTGATGACAAGATCGTGGTCCTTCCCAATGCAATAGACATGGGGCAGTTCTCGTCGTTGCCAGAAAAGCTCACGTTCAAGAGGCAGTACGGCATTCGTACCGAAGAAAAGATGGTTCTGTACGTGGGCCGCGTGCATGCAGGCAAAGGGCTGGACTTGCTGATAAGAGCCTTCGGTTCCCTCGCACGAGAGAACAAGGATGTCAGGTTGGTGATAGTTGGGCCGGATGACGGCTACCTAGCGATCGCAAAGAAGCTGGCGCAGGACTGCGGCGTGGCAGAGCGAACGCTGTTCACGGGCTACAAGGGCGGCGTGGACAAACTGGCTGCCTACGTAGATGCTGACGTCTTTTTCTCCCACTCCTCCCATGGCTCGATGCTGTTGACGTATCTGGAGGCTTGGGCATGTCGAGTCCCAGTGATTGCCATCGACCAAGTCGATATGGTTTTGCCTCGAGAGAAGGTCCACGATGTGGCAGGCTACATCGTTCCATACGACAGCGAGCAACTTGCGCGGGCAATGACCAATATTATCACGCACAGAGATTTGAAGCGCAGGTTCGGGGAAAATGGCAGAAAGATAGCCGAGGCCTGGCGAGGCTGGAGCACCTGGGGCGACCTGGTGGAAGACCAGTACTACCAGACCCTGGAGATACAGGACAAGCGGCAGCCTACGACGCCCGTCAACGTCCGCGTGAAAACAAGGACCGCCGTCAAGGCCTCGGTGATTTGCACCGTCAAGAACGAGGCTGGCTCGATGGGCAGGCTCCTTGATTCTCTGGCCGCTCAGTCAAGGCCGGTAGAGGAACTGGTAATCGTTGACGGCGGTTCAACTGATGGGACGCCTGATGTCATAAAAGGTTACGCAGGGTGCCTGCCGATAAACCTCATCGTGGCCCCGGGCGCTAACATATCGCGCGGGCGGAACATTGCGATCGAAAACGCCAAGTTCGACTACATAGCTTGCACGGACGGAGGTTGCGTGGCCGATAGCGACTGGTTGAAGAATATCGTTGCCCCGTTCGAAGCCGACGAATCCGTGGAGGTTGTTTCCGGCTCCTATCAGCTTGAAGCGAATAATACATTCCAGGAGTGTCTCCGTGAGATAACCTATCTCAAGCTCAAGGACGACAACCGGGCAACCTACCTGCCCTCCAGTCGCTCGCTTGCCCTCAAGAAGGAATGCTGGCGCAAGGTCGGTGGCTATCCGGAGTGGCTGTATATGGGCGAGGACACGGCCTTCCATGTCAACCTCAAGAACGCCGGCTTCAAGTTTGCTCTGGCCCGGAATGCCATCGTTCACTGGGAGCCCATGTCCGACATGGCCCATCTCTTCAAGCAGTATTCGTCCTACGTGACAGGCGACACCATGGCCGGCACGACCTCCCAGGTCGGCAGCCTTCGCTACATGCTGCTGTATTTCACCTTCATTGTTCGAGCCACTCTGACGCTGGTGGCTCGTGGCCGGCTCTCGGCGCCCTACTATGGGCCTCTGGTGGGGGCCGTGCAACTCGCCGCGCTTGTGAACGGGCGTCGAAGGGGTCTCAAGCGAACGAACAAGAGTAGAGAGATTAGCCCCGTCGCCTGAGCACGCGAATGGGCAACACGTCGGCAGATGAAAATATGCCTTTCTGGTAACTTCGTGGCTAGCGCGGACGAAGGCGTGAGGAAGATAGTGCGCTACTTGGAAAGGGAGCTGAGTAAGCGCCACAAAGTCCTTACCGTGAGGACGAAGCGCCTCGCGTCCTGGGCCGAGGTCAGGGCTTTCCACCCCGACATCATCCATTCAGTCCTCACACCCACGACACCCGGCTTCGTAGAGGCACGGCTCATGGCCCTCTGCTTCCCCTCCGCAAAGCGTGTAATATCCGCTCCCCAGGCCTCGGCACTCAGGTTCAGGAGGCTGCTGAGGCATTTCCGGCCCGATCTAGTACTCACCCAATCGGACGAGAGCGAGCGCATGTTGCAGTCACTCGGGATGAGGACCGAGTTCCTGCCCAACGGCGTGGACCCCGAGACGTTTCACCCTGTTACGGCCGAGGCAAAAGCGGCGCTGCGCGATAGGTACGGAGTCCCAAGTCGTACCTTTGTGGCCCTCCACGTAGGGCCGGTGAAGAAAGGCAGAAACCTCAGATGGCTCACGCGCTTGCAGACAGATGGTTGCCAGGTGCTCGTGCTCGGCAGGCCATCGCAAACACCGGAAGAGGACCTGAGACAGGAGCTACTGTCTGCCGGTTGTTGGGTCTGGCCACAGTACGTTGAAGCCGTTCAAGAGGTATACCAGCTCTCGGACGCATACGTGTTTCCCACTCTGAACCCGCTGAATTGTATTGAGACGCCCCTCTCCGTGCTGGAGGCCATGGCATGCAACCTGCCCGTCATCACTACGCGCTTCGGAGCGCTACCCAGGCTTTTCAGCGAGGCCAAGGGTTTGAGCTTTGTGGACTCAGAGGAAGAGCTATCGAAAGGCGTGGCAGAAGCCCGCGCCGGTGGCTGCGGTGCGGATACGCGCCGCGTCGTGTCACCGTATTCCTGGGCGGAGGTCGTCGACAGACTCGAAAAGATATATGGAGATTTGGTTGGCTAGGCGAACATCGGTCGAACGATTGCGGAAAGGGCTAGGTTTGGGCAGCCTGGTAGCCAGAGGGACACGATTCCTTGCGCGGCCAGACCCTCGCCGTGTGATGTGGCTGAACTATGCCGTCACATATCTGTGCAACAGCCGCTGCCTCACCTGCAACATCTGGAAGAAGTACAGGGAGACGCCGGAGTTGTTTGACCGCGAACTCAACCTCGTGGAGGTGAAGGAGACCTTTTCTAGCTCCAGGTACCTGAGACATCTCGAAGGGATCGGACTCACGGGAGGAGAGCCTTTCCTGCGCCGTGACTTCGTGGAGTTGGCTGGTTTCTTCATCGGACAGTGTCCGGACGCGCTGATCAGCGTGGCGACAAATGGTCTGGAAACGCAGACCATAGTCCAGAAGACCAAGGATATCCTTGCAAGGTACAGCCCCAGATTCTTCGGCCTATCCGTTTCGCTGGATGGCATCGGCAAGGTGCATGACCAGGCGCGAGGTGTAGGCGGTGCCTATGAAAGGGTCATGGCAACGCTGGATGCGTTGGGGCGGCTCGATGGGGTTCAGGTTGGGCTGGACTACACCATCACACCCCATAACTATCGCGATATGCCGAAGGTGTACGGTCTTGCTCATAACCGCGGCTTCAAGTTTCTGGCCAGCTTCGCACACAACAGCAGCAGCTACTACGGGAACGAAGAAACGCAATTCACGTGGAGTGACCAGGACCTGGATGAGTTGAGGTCTGTGATTGACGAAGTAGTGGAAGCCAAGGTCAGAAACGAATCACCGCTGCTCAAGGTCGTGGACCCGCATGCCTATTTCCTGCTGAAAATAGCGGACCACGCCAGAAACAACAAGAGGATGTTCAGGTGCTATTCGGGTACTCATTCGCTCTTTCTCGACCCTTATGGCAACATATACCCTTGCGTCATCCTGGATAGGCCGCTGGGCAACATCCGTGACACCAAATTCGATACGCTATGGCTATCGCCCCAAGCGGCTGAGGTGAGAGAATCAATCATGCGCAATGAGTGCAACTGCTGGGTCGCCTGTGAGGCTGTCCCTTCTCTGATGCGGGGGCTAGGTGTGGTGGCCTGGAACGCGAGAAACAAGTTTCGTCCTCAGTTTTGGAGCAATGCTTCTTCGTGTTAACGCCATGAGGATATGCATTGTCGGACATTTCAAGCAGAATCCAGGGGAAGGGGATGTCGGCACCAAGAACGTTGCTCGGTGTCTGGCCCAGGAGCTATCACGGCGTCATGAAATCATGCGTCTGGACATAAGGGATATACTCTCTTGGAGACGATTGAGGGCATTTCGGCCAGAGATAGTGCATTTCGTCCTGGGACCGGCAAGCGTAATCAGCTTCATGGTAATGCGGGCTCTAGGGCTCTGCTACACGGAAGCAAAGACGGTACTCTTAGCTACCCTGCCCATCTTCTCTAAATCGAAACTGGTATGGCTGCTGAGACCACACTTGGTACTGGCCCAGTCGCATGAAACGCAAAGGATGTTTCAGGACCTGGGATGCGCCGTAGAGTTCCTGCCCAACGGCGTTGATGTCGAGCGCTTCAGGCCCGCAGACCGGGGTGTCAAGGAGAAGTTGAGGGGGAGTTTTGGTCTGGCTCCCACGAGGTTTGTAGTGCTGCATGTAGGGCCTATCTTGCCCAAGAGAAATGTGGAACTGCTGGCCAGGTTGCAGGACGGGGAGAATCAAGTCGTCATCGTGGGGCGGGTTCCCCCGGACAAAGGACTATACCGACGGCTCAAAGCTGCCGGGTGCTTGGTCTGGCTCGACCACCTGAGCAATATTGAGGATGTCTACAGGATGTCTGATTGCTACGTTTTCCCTGCGCTACCTATAGCGAGACCGGCGAGCATTGAGTTTCCGCTCTCAGTCCTCGAGGCCATGGCCTGCAACCTGCCCGTGGTCAGCACAAGGTTCCGCTCATTGCCTGTTGTCTTCACTGAGGGCAATGGTCTCATCTTTGCTGACCAAGAACGCGACTTCACAGAAGCCATCAAGGACATCAAGTCAGGGAGACACGCGGTAGATACCAGAGGGAAGGTGCTGCCCTATTCGTGGGCAAAGGTCTGTGATAGGCTTGATTTTATCTATGGGAACCTGCTCAACCGATGAGAGGCGTCCCCTTCTCGTCTGTCTCATAGGAGTGGATGGGACTGGGAAGACTACTCAGGCGCAGTCGCTGGTGAAAACAATGGCGGGCGTGGGGATGGATGTCAAGCGCGTGCCCTGTCGCTGGGACTCGGCCACATTTCGTGCCTTGATGCGGGTAGGAATAAGGCTCATGTCTCGCAAGGGAAAGGACCTGACGGACTATGGACAGCGCTCCAGGGTGAAGAAGAGTCTATTCAGCAACCAGTTCCTGGCGGTGTTATATCAGTCAGTGGTGCTGGCGCAATATGTGCTTCATGTATGGACGAAGGTCAAGATACCCTTGCTTCGAGGTAAGAGCATCGTGTGCGACCGCTACATATATGACTCGGTGATAGACCTGGCGGTTGATTTTCACTACTCCATCCGCAAGATGGATCGCTTGATGTCCGGGCTCCTGCGCATCTTACCCCGCCCGGACCTGGTTTTCCTAATTGACCTTGCTGAAGAAACTGCTTTCGCGCGGAACATCCCCAAGGGAGAGCGGCTGACGGCCGATTACTTTTCAGAACGCGTGGCGCTCTACCGCTACCTGACGCGGAGACATGGGATGGTTGTTGTGGACGGCGCACAGAGCGTCGAGGAAATCGGTAACATCATTGAGTCAAAGGTGCTGAACGCCATGCATAACAGGATGGACAAGCGGTGAGCAAACTGCTGCTGATCGGGATTGACTCTCTGGACCCGAAGCTGCTGATGCGCTTCTCGGCCGACCTGCCGAACCTGAGCTGGCTGAGACGGGTGAGCCCCGAGGTAAGGATGAGGTCTATTTTTCCCGTTGATTCTATACCGGCATGGATAAGCATCTACACAGGTGTCACTCCGGCCAAGCATGGCCTGCTGTATTCCTTCGATGTCTTTGACACTAGCTGGAAGTCCATCCTGGGGGCGGGCAGCGACACGTTCCGGGACAGGACGCTCTGGGACTACGCTGGGAAAGCGGGCAAGAGAGTCTGCGTGTTGTTTCCCATGATGACGTTCCCACCATGGCCAGTGAACGGCATTATGGTTGGTCGTGCTGTTAAGGAGAGGGCATTGCCCGGTCGCCCGGCATGGATGGTAGAGCGAGAGCTAAGGACATATCCTCCGGAGGTGGCCGAGCAGTGTGACCTTCCGCCCTTCCTGCCGGGGCTTGCCGGCAAGCCACCCGGGTTCAAGAAGCTTGGCGATTTTGCGGAGTATGCCCAGGAGTGTACCTACAGAGATGCACAACTTGCGCTGAAGATGTCCCAGAGGTACGAGTGGGACATCTTCTTCTTCATGTTGTGGTGGGCGGACATCCTGCAGCATTTCTTCTGGCGCTATTTCGATGAGACCGACCCTACATACCCGGGGCCTACGCCATACAAAGATGTGATACTGGAGCACTACAGGCTGCTGGACCGAATCGTGGGCGAGTTCCTATCAGCCCACCCTGGTGTAAGAACGGTCGTCCTGAGTGACCATGGCCACGGGATACGGCCTCCGAAGACAGTGAATATCAATGAGGTGCTGAGGAGGAAGGGCCTGTTGGTCACGAGAGGCAAGGCGTCGAATCCGGTGCCGGCTGTCATGGAACGGTCGAAGAGGGTGCTGCTGGACATCACCCACAGGCTGGAATTGGACTACTGGCTGGTCAAGCTGGCAAAGACGAGGGTCTTTTCCAGGTGGAGCAAGGACATCTACATGTCCACCGCCAACATTGACATGGAGCGGACCCTGGCCTATCTGTCCTCCTTCGCCGGGCCCAAGTCGTATGCACATGGAGGCATCGAGGTCAAAAAGGAGAATCTAGGAGATATCGAGTACAACGAGCTTCTGGACTCCATCATCTCCGACCTCTCTGAGCTCAGACATCCGGACACAGGCGAGAAGCTAGTGGACTGGATATGCCGGCGCGAGGAGCTATATCACGGGCCTCTACTGAACCTATACCCGGACATCGTTTTTGAGTTGAAGGAGGGGTATGGTGTGAACTGGAGCCTGCATACCCCACTCATAGGCACTGCCTATGAGCACAACCTGTCTTCTGGGGGGCACAAGAAGGACGCAGTCTTCCTCGTGTCCAAGTCTGATGATGTAGAATGTCTGAGACAGGATGCTACGCTGATGGATGTGGCCCCCACGGTGTTGGAACTGCTGGGAGTACGCGGCGACTTTGAGTTTGACGGCAAGAGCATATTCAGGAAGTTGTAGCCTTGTAGGGAGAAGACGATGACTCACGTACTGCACATAGGTCTGGGCAGAACCGGTCTTCCTCAAGCCCTGGTCGCAGCGGACAGTGGCTTTGAGGTATATGGCACAGATGTTAACGACGAGCTTATGGCCCAGCTTGAGGGCGGTGCCTGTCCATTCCAAGAGCCGCTCATGGCGGAGCTGTTAGAGAGACACATTCATGGCAGTTTCATTCCAGTCCGAATGGAGGGCCTTGGCAAGGTGGTGCCGAGGTGCGACTATGCGGTGCTAGCGGTGAACCTGCGGTATGACGGTCTCACCATGAGTCCGAAGCTTGACAACCTTGTCTCCTCAGCCGACCTCATCTTCCGCCATGATATCAAGCGAGGCTTGGTGGTGATACTGCGGTCCACGATGCCTCTCGGTACCACAGACAGGCTCAAGGCCATCCTGGGAGAGAAGTACAAGAAAATGGAGGGCAAGGACTTCCACCTGGCGTTCGTACCTGAGAGGCTCGTGGAGGGGCGTGCTGTTTCTGAAGAGAGGACGATTACCAAGATACTGAGCGCCTACTCCGATGAGGGTATGAGGCGGCTGGAAGCACTGTACAGCCGGATAGGCGGCAAGCTGGTGAGGGTGTCCACTCCGAAGGTCGCAGAACTCGCCAAACTGACGGACAACAGCTTCAGGAGTACCATTTTCTCCTTTGCCAACGACCTGGCTCTGGTCGCCGAGAGGAACGGGATAGATGTGCTGGAGGTCATCACGGCCTGCAATGAGTCATACCCCAGGAACGCTATTCCCCTGCCTGGTCCGGTGTCCGGCACATGCCTGGGGAAAGACCCCTACATACTCGAGCTGGCCGCCGGAATGAAGGAGAAACGAGGGTTCGGCTCCCTCTGGTACTACGGCAGAAAAGCCAATGACGGCCTGGCGGACCATGTGGTCGGTAGCTTGGTGGGTGAACTGAGGCGTTGCGGACACGACTCGGATGCCAGAGTATTGGTCCTGGGCCTTAGCTACCGAGAGAATGTTGACGACTTCCGGATGTCACATGCCATTGATATCGTTCGGAGGCTTGTTGCCGAAGCCCCAGCGTTCGAGGTCAGCGTATATGACCCCGGTATCGACAGGAGCATGTATTCGCGTCTGCCTGAAGAGCTGGAGAAGGTGGTGCGCAACAAATACGTCGAACTTAGCCCGCAGGTGTTCCGTGGTGTGAATGCAGTGGTGATAACAGATAGGCACGAGGAACTGGTCGCCGCTGGCAGGCTGAGGAACCTGAGGCAGATGTTGAGATACAGGGAGACTCCCTTCGTAATCTACGATTGCTGGAACATCTGGAGGGAGGCGGGCAGGCTGGACGGGGTTGTCTACCGAGCGTTGGGGTATGGAGTGAGAGAGGATTGACTTCGCCACGCTTCAGATGTGCACTGGTAACCGGTGGTGCCGGGTTCCTCGGCTCGTTCCTTTGCGAGGAATTGCTGCGTAGGGGCTATGAGGTCATAGCCGTGGACAACCTGTTCCGTGGCAGGGAGGAGAACGTGCGGCACCTGGGACAGACGGGGCGTTTCGTTTTCCACAGGATGGACCTGATGGATGGTGCCGATGTACGTCGGATGAGGGAAGTCATGGTCGCAGCGGGGGTGGACATCGTGTTCCACTATGCGGCGGTGAACGGGACCAGGTATTTCTACGATAGGCCCTGGGAGGTTCTGCTGACAAACGCGGGGGTGACTGCGAACCTGGTACGAGAGCTGGGCAAGGTCCCTACGCTGAGGAAGCTGGTATACGCCTCGTCATCGGAGGTCTACGGCAGCCCGGGAAAGATTCCTACCGACGAGGACCAGCCCATAATGCTGCGTGCCTATAGCGACAGGGACTCTTACGCTGCGGGCAAGGCCATCGGGGAGTTCTACGTGAGGCTCTTTGCCAGGGAGCATGCCCTGCCGTTCCTGGTCCTGCGTATCTTCAACACGTACGGGGAACGGATGGACACCTCCGAGTACGGGCAGGTGATACCTGAGTTCATCCGCAAGATGCTGACACAGGACCGGTTTGAGGTCATCGGCGACGGCACGCAGACCAGGAGCTTCTGCTATGTTGAAGACAACGTTCGTCTCTCAGTTTCAGCGGCAGAAATGGTAGATGAAGAGATTCTGAACGTGGGGAGTCAGGACGAGGTCACCATCGCTGGCCTGGCCCGGCTACTGCATGATATTGCCGGCAGGCCGTTCGCTCCGGTGTTCTCAGCCAACCGCGAGCACGACCACCCACGAAGGTGCCCCTCCATCAGCAAGCTGGTCCGTCTGGTCGGAGACCAGCCCGGGGTAGGCTTGAAAGAGGGCCTTGCTAGAGTGTTGAAGCACTACGAACACAAGCTCGGTCTCGGCCGTTAGAGGGCAGAACGACACTGTGAGAGTCGGCATTATCGAGGATGTTCTGCCAAGCGGGACCGGCATCGGCGAGTACGGGCGGCGGTTGTTGGAAGGGCTTCGCGCCCGTGGTATTCCTGCCGATCGGCTGTTTCTGCCACGCCCCAGGGTGCCCTTTGGCGATGCCGTAAACCATGTTATCAGGTTGCCCCTCTATCTGAAAGGAAGGGAGGGGGACTATGACATCATGCATGCTACCAGCCCTATCACCGGGCTCTCCTTCCCACTTGTCCGCCGGACAAGGGTGCTGACCTGGCATGACCTTGTCTCCATACTGTGTCCCAACAGTGGTGCGGCCTGGCATGTAAAGGCATTCGGCCCTGCTTTCTTTCGCATCATTGCCAGGAGTGCCGATGTCATCATTGCCGTGTCCACTCAGACCAGGCAGGAGCTTGTCATGCACCTCGGCGTGCCCCCGGACAAGGTCGTTGTCATCAATGAGGGGATTGGCGAACAGTTTCGGCCGCTCCCACGCGAAAAGCGAGACCCACGCATCATCGGCTACATCGGTGCGTTCATTGCCCGAAAGAGGGTGGACCTACTTGTCAGGGCTTTCCACCACCTAGTCAGGAAACACCCAGGTCTGGATGTAAGGATGATGATCTGGGGCCGCAAGGCCTACGAGTATCCCAGGCTGGCCGAGATGGTGGAGGTGCTAGGTCTCGGCGGGCGCGTCGAGTTCCCCGGCTTCGTGCCAGAGGACAAGATGGCGGAGGTCTACAACTCCTTCGACGTCTTTGCCTACGCCTCGGAGTGGGAAGGGTTCGGTTTCCCTATCCTGGAGGCGCAGCGATGCGGAATCCCTGTGGTCATGAGGAGGGAAGCACACATTCCCTCAGAGGTATCGGAGTGCTGCCTTAAAGCGGAATCCATAGAGGACATGGCGGACAAGATGCTGTGCCTGCTCACGGACGCCGCGCTGAGGGAGGAAGTGAGCGCCAGGGGCCTGGAATACAGCCGCAGGTTTACCTGGGAGAAGAACGTGGAAGATACAGTGAAGGTGTATGAAACGGTGATGCGGAGATGAAGGCTCTTAATGTGGCAAGGCGTTTTCTCCCCCTCGTGTGTCTGGTAGTGACCGTGTCCCTTGTCGCGTTGACCGTGGGGTGTGGAGGGGGTGTTGGGAAACCCTGGTCGGGGGTGTTCATCAAGTATTCCGGCAACCCCATTCTGGTGCGGACGCCCGATGCCTGGGACCACTACCAGGTGGGCACGGGTTGCGTGATCAAGGCCGGCGATACGTACTACCTCTACTATCACGGGGGCAGGGAGGGCTCGGGGCACATGGAAATCGGCATGGCCACGTCCGGGGCGCCCCATGGACCGTGGCAGAAGTCCGCGCTTAACCCGATACTCAGCCTGGGGCCGGAAGGGGCCTGGGATGATTCCTGTGTGGACCGGCCGCGTGTGGTCAAATTCGGGGAGACCTACTACATGTATTTCGAAGGGCAGCAGAGGGTGGAGAACCGCCCAGGGGGATGGCCGTGGCGCATCGGGCTTGCCACCGCCAGGTCGCCAGAAGGCCCGTGGGTCAAACACCTGGCCAACCCCATGGTAGACATCGGTGGGCCGGGCGAGTGGGACCACACTGGCATCTACCTGGGGTCGGCGGTCGAGAGGGATGGTAGGTACTACCTTTGGTACTCAGGGTTCAGTGGTACTCTCGACCAATACGGCGGCATCGGGCTGGCGACTGCTCCCCGTCCTGATGGTCCCTGGACGAAGTATGCGGGCAACCCGGTTCTGCTTCCCGGACCGAAGGGGGCATGGAACTGGTTCGGCATCCAGGAGCCCATGGTCGTCTACCGCGATGGCCTGTTCCACATGTGGGTGGCAGGGAATCAAGGCGATGACCCGTGGTACTCGGACATCGGTTACTACTACAGCCGTGATGGGGTTCAGTGGCTAACTTCTGTGGACAACCCGGTGCTTTCACGCGGTGGAGAGGGCGAGTGGGACCACATCAATGTCTCCGAGCCGTTTGCGTATATCGAAGGCGATGTCATCTACCTCTACTATATGGGGCTGACACGCCCGCCCGAGCCTATCTACACAAGTTCCTGGGGCCTGGCCACCGGCAGGTTCAGGTAGGCCCGCCGGGCATCGCCTCTGGGGTTATCCCCGTCTTCAAAACCGTTTCAGGAATTGTGTCATGACCTCGGCAATGTAGTCCAGGTGTTCCTGCCTCAACCCTGGATATATTCCCACGAAGAAGCTATCGCGCATCACCTTGTCGCTGTTTCTTAGCTCGCCAGCGACCCTGAAGGTCACGTCCCGATAGGCAGGCTGACGGGCGACATTACCGGCAAAGAGCATCCTGGTCTCGACATTGTGCCCCTCCAGCCACGCTACTATCTGCTTGCGGGTGAAGGGCACATTGTCTCTCAAGGTGACTGGGAAGGCGAACCAGGCTGGTTCGGCCTGGGAAGGAGCCTTGGGCAATACGAAGTAGTCCTGGTATTCCTCCATCACGGAATACAGCTTCTGAAAGTTCCTTCTGCGAGCCTCTACAAAGGACGGGAGCTTCTTCAACTGCTCCAGGCCCATGGCTGCCTGGAACTCCACCGGCTTGAGGTTGTAGCCGATGTGCTGGTACACATAGCGCTTGTCGTATTCCTCGGGCAGCCCTTCGGCACCGACAGTGAACCTCTGCTTGCACTGGAAGTCGGGGTCTCGAGTAACCGGGCAAATCGGGCAGACGCAGGCACGCCCCCAGTCTCTGAGCGAGCGCAGCACCGGGACCAGGTCCTTCTCGTTGGTGACTATGGCACCACCTTCGCCCAGGGTCATCTGGTGAGCGACGTAGAATGAGAATGTTCCGAGGGTGCCGAAGGTACCAGTGTACTGGCCATCATAGGTGGAGCCGAGGGCATCGCAGCTATCCTCGATGAGACTTAAGGAATGGCTTCTAGTCAGCGCGGTGACCCGTCCCATGTCGTTGGGTATGCCCAAGGTATGTGGAAGCATTATGAGTCGAGTATGGGGTGACACCGCGTCTTCCAGGAGGTCGGGGTTCGCATTGAATGTCTCGAGCTCTATGTCCACCAGCACTGGCTTCAGATTGCACTGGATTATCGGGTTCAGGGTCGTGGGGAAGGTTACTGCAGGGGTCAACACCTCATCGCCCGGCCTCAGCCTGCCGCTGGCCACTAGCGATGTCACCGCCAGAAGATTGGCGGACGAGCCTGAATTCACGAGCAAGGCATCTCTTGCGCCGAGGAACCTGGAGAAACGCGATTCGAAGCGGCGGGTGTACTTCCCCACCCCAAACCAGCCATCCAGGATGGCATCCACCATGGCCGTCAGCTCCTTTTCGTCGTAAACAGGCCCTGCATATTGCACCTTGGTCCTACCGGGCTGGAACTTGCGCCCCGCCGAGATATGCTGGCGATAGTAGCGGGCAATCTGAGCATGCAGGGCTTTGCGGTCCGAGCTTGCCGACGGCTTCTTCCCGGTCATGCTGCACCCCTCATTTGTGCCTTCATTCGCAAGAGGCCTTCTTCCACGGTGAGTAGCTTGCACCCCATACTCTCTGCCTTGCTCACATCAAGGCAGTTCCACTTCGGCCGAGCAGCGACCTGCTTCAATTCCTCGCTGGTCGTCGGCATGATGAGGCTGGCATCAAGGCCAAAGATGCGTGCTACCTCACGCGCGAAGTTGAAGCGAGTGATACATTCCCTGCCACTGATATGGAATATGCCCTGAGCGTCAATCTGGACCAGCCTGCGTGTTGCCTCGGCGGCGGAATCTGCCAGGGTTGGGTTGCCATGCTGGTCCGTGACCACCTTGACCTGCCTGCGATGCTTCAGATTGTCTATGACCCAGGTGACGAAGTTCTGCCTGCCGGGCCAGCCATAGACCACGGTAAGCCTTGCTACGATGGAGTCGGGGCAAGCCTGAAGAGCTATCTGTTCTCCCTTTGCCTTTGTCTCCCCATAATAACTGATTGGGTCGGGCCGGTCCTCCTCGCGATAGTCGCCTTTGGTACCAGAAAATACGTAGTCACTGGAGATGAATACCAGCTTGGCACCAACCTCTCTGGCAGCGGCGGCAACGTTGTCCGTACCCCTGACGTTCACCTCATGCGCCGTGGCCCTGTCCCTCTCACAGGCATCGGCGTCAACATAGGCCGCGGCATGGACTGCTATCGAAGGACGGATCTTGTTGAACAGAGAGAACACCTGGTCTCTATCTGTGATGTCCAGGGGGTGTGCAGACAGGCGGGGGATGGAAATGGGGTGGCGGTAGTATGTGGCATGGGTCTTGTGAGCATGCCCGAATTCCTCGGCTATCTTTCGGCCCAGCAGTCCGCTGCCACCCAGTACCAGCACGTCTTGGTGATTCTCACCCCTGGCAGTACCCCCGGGTGTGACTACAGGTACTCTGGCCTCTTGATCTTCTGCCACCATGAGCGATTCTCGAGATACCAGGTGACTGTCTTCTCCAGAGCAGCCTCGAAGGAGTACCGGCAACGCCAACCCAGAGTCCTCTGAATCTTGGAGGTATCGAGTGCATAACGGCGGTCGTGTCCAGGTCGGTCGGCCACATAAGTGATCAGGCTTTCTGGCTTACCCAGGACCTCCAATATCTTCTTCGCTATGTCTATGTTGGCCCGCTCACTGTCTCCGCCGATGTTGTACACCTCCCCCGGTTGCCCTTCACGGGCCACAAGGTCAAGCGCCCGGCAGTGGTCCTCTACGTATATCCAGTCCCTGACGTGCCTTCCATCACCATAGATAGGGATAGGCTTACCCTCAAGCACGTTGCTGACCGCCAGCGGGATGAACTTCTCAGGGAACTGGTAAGGGCCAAGGTTGTTGCCGCAGCGTGTGATGAGCACCGGCGTCCCATATGTGTGCCAGAAGACGCGGCACAGCATATCGGCGGCAGCCTTGCTGGCAGCATACGGGCTGTTCGGCTCTATGGGTGACTCCTCGACGAACTTGCCTGTCGGCCCCAGCGAGCCATAGACCTCGTCGGTGGAGACCTGGAGGAATCGCGATACTCCGGCATGCCTGGCCTCTTCCAGCAAGACGTGAGTTCCCTTAACGTTGGTCTCAATGAACAGCGACGAGTCGCGTATGCTGCGGTCCACATGTGACTCAGCAGCGAAGTTCACTATGAGGTCGAAGTTGGAGGCCAGGAGCTGACGCACCAGGTCCCTGTCAACGATGTCACCTTTGACGAAAGTATACCGCGGGTCGCCGGAGACGTCAGCCAAGTTTTCGGGGTTGCCGGCATAGGTCAGCTTGTCCAGATTGGTTACCTGCCAGTCAGAGTGCTCGCGTAGGACGAACCTGACGAAGTTGCTGCCGATGAATCCTGCGCCGCCTGTCACCAGCACTCTCATCCTCTTCCCTCCTTGGTGCGTTGCAGTTCCACCACAGAGTGGTCTCCCAGCAACAGGCTGGCAGTGGTCCCAGCTTCACCCAGTACCTTGCTGTTCCTGCCGACGATGGAATGACTGAGAAGTCCCACACCCTTAATGGAGCAGTTGTCCAGGATGATGGAGTTGTCCACGTGAGAGCCTTCCACAATGGAGGCAGCGGCTATGCTCACGTAGGGGCCCACCGTGGAACTCTTGACCTGGCAGCCCGTCTGGATGGAGACGGGCCCAAGTAGCAGGCTGTCCTCAACCACTGCCCCTGTCTCCAACTCCACGGTACCTTCGATGCGAGAGTGTCCCCTGATATCGCCTTTTGCCTTCCCGGATGGTATCCTCTCCAATGCTAGCTGGTTGGCATGGAGCATAGCTTCCCTGGTGCCGGTGTCCAGCCACCAGCCCTGCAGCACGTGGCCCAGCACCGTGTGCCCCATGTTCACCAGTTCCTGAATGGCGTCGGTGATCTCCAGCTCATTGCGCCATGAAGGACGGATGCGCAGGATAGCATCGTGAATGGCGGGGCTGAAGAAATACGCCCCTGTAATGGCGAGGTCGGTCCGGGGACTCTTTGGCTTCTCCTGTAAGCGGACGCAGCATCCTTTGCTGTCGAGCTCCGCCACACCGAAGCGCCGCGGGTCTGGCACCTGCTTCAGGACGAGGAGCGCTGCCGGGCTGTCATTGCGAAACCGGGCCAGCGGCTCATGGAGGTCTTCCTCGAAGAGGTTGTCGCCGAGCAACATGAGGAACGGCGAGTCGGCAAGGAACGGCCGGGCCACCTTGACTGCGTGGGCCAACCCTGCCGGTTCACTCTGTGTGATATATGTTAGGGAGATGCCCCAGTGAGAGCCATCACCAATGGCCTCCATGAGCAGGTGGCCGGTCTCAGGTGATACGATGACTCCTGCCTGCTCAATGCCGACCTCGGCCACGCGCCTTATAACCTCGAAGGCGATCGGCCTGTTGGCCACCGGCAGGAGCTGCTTCGGGGTGGTGTAGGTCAGTGGCCTAAGCTGTGTCCCCTTGCCACCACAGAGGATGAGCCCTTTCATCGTCACAAACAGCTACCTTTGCGTAAGTAGGGCATGCCTTGTGTCATACAAGCTCAGGAATTATAATCCAACACATATGCGAAGTAAACGTGTGCGGAGCGCAGATAGAGAGAGCAGAAGGGAGACATCGCTGCAACCGATGCGCATTCTACATATGAATGACAACTACCGACCCTTCGGTGGTGCTGAAAGGTACCTTCATTCCCTATGCGGAGAACTGGAAGGCTCCGGACATCAGGTCTTCAAGTTCTGTGCCGAGGTGGACGAGGTCGTTCCAGAGATTAACTCGCTGGTCTTTCGAGAGAGCAGCAGCCTCAACTTGAGAAGGGTGCAGCAGCACTCGTTTCATCCCCGGCTATTCGTCGAACTGAGGAACTACATAGACAAGGTGCAGCCGGATGTGGTCCATCTCCACAACATAAACAAGTATCCGGCGACGCTCCTTCTGGCAGCCACCAGGAACCGAAGGGCTCCTGTAGTACAGTCCGTACACGACTACAGCATCGTCTGCCCCCGCACCTGGAATGTCACGCTGGATGGCGAGGCCTGCACCGGCGGACCGGGGCTCCAGTGTCGGCGTTGCCTCTCTGTGAGGCTGGTGCCCCGCATTTTCGTGAATCTTGTCCGAAGGCACCTGTCTCGAAACGTGGATGCCTTCATCGTCGCCAGCCGGGACATGAAGGGGATGCTTGAGGCGGCGGGGTATCGGAATGTACACCAGGTTCCGTACTTCATGGACATCCAGGGGTTTCAGCCGGACTTCGGCAAGAAAGAGGTCGGCCGCATCCTGCACGTGGCCCAACTGGCGAGGCACAAGGGGACCAGCTACCTGCTGGAGGCGATGAGTCTGGTGAGCAGGGAGTTGCCCGGCGCCCGGCTGCACATCATCGGTGGAGGCCCGGAGGAAACCAACCTGAAAGAGTTGGCAAGGCGCCTGGGGCTGGACGACGCGGTCACCTTCTACGGCTCGCTCTGGGATGACGAGAGGTTGGAGGAGGAGTACCAGAAGGCCAGCGTCGTGGTCATATCCTCGGTATGGATGGAAAACACGCCGCTAGTGGCCCTTCAAGCGATGGCTGCTGGCACGCCGCTCGTAGCAAACAACAAGGGTGGGGTCGCCGAGGTGCTGGAGGAGGGAGAGACTGGGTTTCTGGTGGACCCGAGGCATCCTGAGCAGATGGCCGACCGCATTGTAAGGATACTGAGGGACCCCGCGCTGGCGGCGCGGATGGGAGAGAAGGCAGTCAAGAAGGCCCAGGAGTTTTCAAAGGAGAGGCATGTGCAGATGGTGCTGGGGGTCTATGAGCAGACACTGCGATGGTTCAGGGCCTGACCTTGAACCTGTACTTCCCTGGAGCCACGTTCAGGGCTACATATTGCCCGCTGCGGAGCTCGAAGCCAGGGACTCGCATCTCCTGCACCTCGAAGGCCAACTCAGGGACCGGGGTCTCGGTCCCGACCTCTACCTCGACTTCCACGAGGTCGTCAACCACCCGCTGCACCCTTGCCGTCACTGTCTGCTCTGGCGTCTCCCTGATAGGACACAGCCGGTCGTCATGTTTGAAAGCCCAACGTGGCTTCAGGTCTGACCTCAGGACAACGGGCCTGGGATACCTTCTCATGTAGGACTCCAAGTACTCATCGGCCCGCACGAAACGCACGTCGTAGTTGGTCTTGAGAAAGCTCACCCACTCCTTGACTGCCTCAAACCTGTCCCAGGGGTGGATGTAGGCAGCCACCAGTCCATCGGCGGGCAGGCTGGCAATGATGTCCTTTTCGGCGTCTCCGAAGCCATATGCGGCTATGTTACCCAGGACGACGGGCAACTCGAGCAGTCCCCGGTCTGTCTCCTCATGGCCATCCCACGGCTGATTGTAGCCTCTGCTCAGGCTGGCATAGTACGGGGTCTGGATGCTCCATGACAGGTGTCTGCCAGCTACTGAGGGGTGGCCCTCGTGCGTGGTCGGCGTGGCGCTGGCATCGGCCAGGACCCCCATCTCCGACAGATAGAGCGACATCGTCCCTTCAGGCGGAAGGTCCCAGCCGTGTCTCACCAGCGCCGGATATTCCCTGCCGCGCCTGTTGAACTCGCCCTTGATTCGCACCAGAAAGCTGCGGTGCCACTCGGCGTCGGCTAGAAGGTTTTGCCAGTTCCGAGGGTGCTGGACGTAGAACCAATCAACGGCCAGACTCAAAATAGTTAGAAAGGCGGCCAGAAACAGGGCGAAGGCCAGGGTGTTGAGGAAGTAGAGGTAGACGGCCAGCGCAATCCCGGACAGGAAGGTCGCTCCGTACGCCAGACGGAAGGCCCGTTTGGACAGTCTATCCGGGCTGGTACGGCGCATGAAGGCCCTGACGTGCCAGTGCAAGTGGAGAAGGTCATACAGCTTCTTGGGGAGGGAGAGGCCTTTCCAGCGGACGGCGTGATAGTGATGGGACAGGTAATCGGTCGAAAGGTCCGGTGCTCCTGGGCCGAGCATGCGGCGGAACGACCAGGGGAAGCGGTCGTCATTCTCCAGCGCCAGGGATATGGGACCGGCGTTGCGATGGTACCAGTCCACGTCTTTCCGGGATAGCGGCATCGAGCCGCAGTCGTCAACCCACAGGACAGCGTAGAGTCGCTTGGCCATGTCAGCTTTGGGGTGAGAAAACCCACAGACTATGGTTCAGAAGGACAGCTTCACCAGTTTGCGGAAGTTGGCCCATACCGTTGCCGGACGGCGCCATACCTCCCTCAGGCCGACTTTGACATAGGCAGGGCGGAAGTAGTACTTCCGATAAGCCCGTCTTACCGCCCCCACCAGCTCCTGAGCGGAGAGGTCGGGGTACTGGATTATGGGGTACACCGGCATGTACTGGTCCCAGTCCTCCGTCGCCAGGCAGCCGTTGGCCTTCAGGTAGTCGTATAGCTCGGTCTTAGGAAATGGCACTACGGTACTGAACTGGACAGTGGTGGGTGCCAGCTTGATAGCGAAGGCGATGGTCTCCTCGATGGTCTTCCTGGTCTCGCCGGGAAGGCCCAGGGCGAAGGTGCAGTGCACGTTGAAGCCGAGTTCCTTCATCAGCTTCACGCCCTGAGTCACCCTCTCCAGCTTGTACCCCTTCTTCGACCTGTCGAGGA
Source organism: Chloroflexota bacterium (assembly GCA_040754215.1). Taxonomy (GTDB): domain Bacteria; phylum Chloroflexota; class Dehalococcoidia; order JACPPY01; family JACPPY01; genus JBFMDE01. Next base: position 16,026 of record JBFMDE010000009.1, on the reverse strand, counting down.
TTTCCTGGTTTCCGCTTTCTACCCCTACCTTGAGCAGGAAGCACCCGGCGTCTCTGAGCTTCTCCAGCATCTCGCGGTCGGTATTGTCCGCCCTTGAATAGCAGCCCCACTCAAGCCTCAATCCCCTGGCAATGACCTCCTCGGCGACCGAGATGGCGTGTTTCCTGTTCGCCGTGAAGGTGTCGTCGTTGAAAAGGTAGCTCTTGAAGCCGTATGTGCGGTCGAGCATCTCCAGTTCGTCCGCGATGTTCCGTGCGGAGCGGACTCGATAGGTCCTGCCGGTCATCACCTGCGGCCAGTTGCAGAAGGTACAGCGGTACGGGCAACCCCTGCCTCCCAGCACGAAGGTGAAGGGGTGTATCAGCAGGGGGTCAAAGTACCTCTCGTTGTGCATCAGGTCTCGCGCCGGGAAGGGCAGGGAGTCCAGGTCCTCGATGTAGGGACGGCCGGGGTTGAGCACCACCTCCCCGTTTTTCCGATAGCAGATGCCCAACGTGCCGTCGCCGCCTTTCTCCACGTACTCTGCCAGGCTCAGCTCGTATTCGCCAACTACCACTGCGTCCAGCGGCTCGGTCCTCATGCTTTCGACGGGCAGCGCGGAGACGTGCGGGCCCACGAAGACTATGCGGCACGGCACGGCCCTTTTCAGTTCGGCGGCTACGCGAGCGTCATTGCTGAATGAAGGGGTGGAGGTGTCGAACACCACGAAGTCCGGCGACCACTCCTTGACAGCCGCAAGGAACTGGGGCACGGTGTGGGGGTCGGCTTGGGCGTCGAGCAGGCGCACCTCGTGGCCTCGCGAGCGAAGGAACGCTGCGGCGTAGGACAGCAGCAGCGGAGGGTGCATCGCCGGAGAGGCGTAGGGAAATGCCTGGAACCTGCCCGGGCGGTTGAACCCGCCGGGACACTCATAAGTCGGCGGATTGGTTAATAATACCTTAATGGCGGTTCACCCTGGAGACGAGAAACCTGGATTGCCAGGTATTATAGTACTTCTGGAACAGGCTGTCATACACCTTCAGAGTGTTCCCCACGATACTGTCCCAGCTGTAGCGCCTTTCCCCCGTCTCCCGCTTGATGGTGGCGCTGGCGCCACTACGTAGCGCCTCGACGATGGCTCCTCCCATGGCCTCGGAGTTATGGCAGGGCACCACCCAGCCGGCGCCGAAGGCATCGACTATGTCGGGGGTGGCGGGCACTTCCGTGCCCACGAAAGGCACCCCCGAGGCAAGGCCCTCTGCAGCCGTCAGCCCAAAGCCCTCCTGCCAGGAAGACACGACCAGGACATCGGCGGCATGATAGAAAAGGGGGAACCGGGGGCTCCCGTGGTCTACCCAGCCAATGAACTTCACATTTCTTGCAATTCCAAGTTGCTGGGACAGCGCTTCCAGTTTCCTCCGCTCCTTTCCGTCTCCGACAAGCAGCAGGGTGCTGTCGGGGAAGGCCTGGAGCACACTGAGGAAAGCCCGGAGCAGATAGTCCACCCCCTTTTTTCTCACCAGGTTGCCCACGAAGAGCACGTACCTTCTGCCCAGGTCGAGGTCAAGCTGCCTCCGAGCCTCCTTCTTATCCCCCGGCCGGAAGCGGTCCAGGTCGAGCCCCATGGTCTGTATCTTCACCCTGTCCTCGCCCACTATGTGTGCGAGGTAGGCACGCGAGACACGGTTCAGGGCGAAGAACTGGTCAATCCTTCGCAGTGCCCGCCTTTCCGGGATGGCCTCCAGCAGCGTCAGCGCGGCATAGCCTGCCGCGCTCCTCAGGTCCCATCGCCGCAGGCCCTCGGTCAGGCCCTGGGTAACGGAGAGCGCACCGTGGTCCTGGGCCAGCTTGGGGGTCCGGGGCAGGGAAAAGGCAACGGCGTAGGTTATGGGGTTGAAGATGCCGTGGAGATGGACCAAGAGCGGGCCGTGCGCTCGTTCCGCCTTCACTGCCCTGAGCAGACTGCCCGACCATTCCCTGCCGGGCTGGGCAGGCAGGACAAAAGAGGGAAAGAGCCTGCATGGTATGTCGTCCACCCGGTAGTCCTGCACCTCGCGCACTGTCACCTCCGGGCGCCAGCATTCCAAGTCGTACTCCCCGCTCCGCTTCCGTATCTCGCGGGCCAGCCGTATGTGCCACCCCTCTTCACGCACATAGTCCGGTGAGCCGATACGGAATTTCGAGAGGGAGTGGTGCAGGACCTGGATTACCTTGCGGCGCTCAGCCATGCTACTCCTTGCGTGATTTTATAATGTAGCATTCTGCCTCAAGGTTAAGCCTGTCTTCGGCTCTCAGCAGCCAGGTGAGCGGACGGACCAGTTTCGCCAGCTTGTTGACCCTGTTGGTTGTCACGCACTCGACGGCAAAGCCGCACTCTGAGAGAATGTGCTCCAGCTCCCAGAAGAACAAGGGGTTGATGTGCTCCCTCATGTCGGGAGGAAAGTTGTCCAGCCTTCCCGAAAGCAGAAACCGGATTCGAGACTGCAGCCTTGTCACGTTAGGCGTGGTCAGGACCAGCTTGCCTCCGCCCTTCAGTATCCTTCTTACCTGTCTCACCAGGTGATAGGGGTTTTCCAGGTGCTCTATTATCTCGACGCAGGCCACGTAGTCGAAGTAGCCTTCGGGGTAGGGGCTGGCATCCGAGTTCAGGTCCCATTGTTTCCAGGGTATGTCAGGCACCTTGAAGGTAGGAGCGATGTCGCAGGCGTAAACCTCGAAGCCCCTTTCCCTGAATGCCAGAGAAAGGGCGCCTTCCCCCGCAGCCATGTCCAGCACCTTGCTCCTCGGCTCTGCCTCCAGCAGGCGCAGCACCGCCTCGTGTGTCCCTGGGGCGGTGTCGGGTTTTGGTTTGCTATTCCCAGCTGGCTCGGTCATGTTGCTCCAGCTATGTTGGATTCCGCTGGGCCTTGCGGCCATAGAGGAAGAACGATGCCGATAGCGATGGGATGGCCAGAAGAAGTGGCCGGGCCAGGTATTCGACCCCCAGTGATGGGCCAAGCCTCTTGGAGAAGAACACCTCTATGGTATCCATAGGGCCGCTATGCCTCAACTGCTCTACTAGCTCGCGCAATCGAATGGGCTTCTCGAAGGGAGATCCCCTGATGCCTTTTCTGGCAACCTTCCACAGAAAGTTACCTGCAATTCGCGGGATGATTCGCTTGACACGGAAGCTGAGAGAGCCGCTGTTGGGTTCGGTACAATAGAAACCGCCTCCGGGTTTCAGAACGCGGCAGGCTTCTCTCACGGGCACCTCGATCGGCCATATATGGTGGAGGGCGTTGTGTGATACGACCATGTCCAGTGAGCCCTTCTTGAAAGGCAAACGCCGCAGGTCGCAGCACACTCCGGGAACTCCGCGCGAGTCCATGGACAATAGCACATCAAGCACCACGTCCTGGGCGATGGCAACGGCCCCCTTTTCTTGGAGAAGGCATCCAAGCGGGTCCAGACCGCACCCAACGTTCAGGGCTACTTTGCCGGCCAGCGGGCTCTCATGCCTTTCGACGAAACTGAAGAAGCCCTTGAAACCGGTCATGTCGTGCCCGGAGATTGTTGGTATCAGGAAGTACTCCCAGGAAACAGCCAAGGCTTGGGGCTTTCTCGACTGAGCGACCAGGCGTTCCCTCTCTGAGAACTTGATTGCGGATCTTGTGGCGCGGTCGATGCCTTCCACCTCTGTGAGCAACTTCTGCCGGTGTTCTCTGTCCAGTGCCAACAGTACAAGCTCGCTGTCAGCAAACAGCACCGGCACACCAGATACTACCGGAAACCGGGAATTGCAGCGCGAGCATACGAGTTCTTCAGAAACGCCGAAACGTCCGTACGTCCTGGCACTCTCTTGTGCCAGGTCCGTGCCGCAGCCCACCGGGCACGTCAAAACGCTCAATAGCAAAGGTCTCGTCACGGCTGGACTCTCTTTACTCTATGGTGACTGCTCACGTATTCATGAGCCAACGTGAGATGGGCAAAGTCTAGCAGATGCTACCCGCACGCTCGTTCTGCCTTCAAGACCCTGACCACACATGCCCGCTTCGGCGGCAATGGTGACTATTCGCAGGCTCCAGGGCTGTTCTTTCGAAACCAGTCGAAGGTCAGCGCAAGGCCTTCCTGGAATGAGACGGCGGGATCCCAGCCAAGCAGCCTCTTCGCCTTTGTATAGTCGCCACAGCTCCGACGGAGCTCTCCCGGCCGCGCAGGCCCAAACTGGAGGTATCGTCCTGGGTCCTTGCCAGCGAGAAGGCACAATCGCATGGCGATGTCCTTGATGGTTGTCTCAACGCCGGTGGCGAGGTTGATGATGTCGCCGTTGGGCAACTGTGTATCAAAGGCCGCGACGATGCCGCGCACAGTGTCCTCCACGAAGACGTAGTCCCTCGTTTGTAGACCATCGCCGTTCACCTGCACCGGTTTGTCTTTCAGCAGCCGGGTGGCGAATTTCGGAATTACGGCGCCCCAAGTGTCGGCACTCTGCCGGGGGCCATATTGATTGAACCCACGGATGATCACTATGTTCGGTGTGTCGTAGGTGAAGGAGTAAGCCAGCAGGTAGCGCTCTGCGGAGAACTTGCTCGCGGCATAGGGCGACCGAGGATTGGTAGGATGGTTCTCGTCTGCCCAACCCTCGGGGACGAGGCCATATACCTCGCAAGTGCTCATATGGAGCAACCTGGGAATGCCTTTCTTACGCGCAGCGTCGAGGACGTTCATGGTGCCGAGGACATTCACATTGAAGAATGGCTCCGGTGTCTGTACGGATTGGTCAACATTCACCAAGGCTGCCAGATGAAGGATACCCTCTAGGTCCGGCGTGACGACCTCTTCGACAAACTCCCTGTCAGTGATGTCTCCCCTGACAAACTCGATGGTGTTGCCCAAGTGACTGAGGTTCTGGAGGTGGCAGTTCAAACCGACCGCCCTTACCTTCTTGCCGCGTCGTGCCAGTTCCTCGACCAGGTGGCTTCCGATAAAGCCGCACCCACCGGTTACCAGTACTCTGTTGCTGCTCCTACCGATTGGCAACCCCTTGCTCCATAGCTAGCTGTTGCGTCTTCTTGGTTTGCCCCAGCTATCTGCATAGTGTAGTGATACCTTGTCGTATACCCTCAGGATGTCTCTGGAGATGTTCTCCCATCTGTAGTGCTTCTGTCCTGAGGCCCGGTCCACCATGAACGATTCAGGGTGGGCTAAGGCGCGCACAATTGCCTGGCTAATGGCAGAGCTGTCCCGTGGTGGTATGACTATCCCAGAGTCGAAGCTCCTTAGTATGTCTGGTATGCCGCCCACATTGGTGCCGATGTAGGGCCTGTCGCAGGCCAGCGCCTCTATTGCCACTACCCCCAGCGCCTCATTCCATGAGGGGAGCACACACACATCGGCGGCATTATACCACAGCGGAAGGCTACGATTGTCCATGTAGCCCAGAAACCGCGTCTGTTCTGCGATGCCCTCCCTCACCGCCAGCTTCTCCAGACCAGGGCGGGAGTAGCCGTCGCCACCCAGGAGCAGCATGGTCTCCGGGTAGTGGCGCAGCACCTCGGGCAGCGCGCGAAGCAAGAACTCCAGTCCTTTCCACTTCACCATGGCCCCGACGTAGAGGACGTATCTCCTGTTTCTCTCCAGCCCCAGCCGCTTCCTGGCTTCCATCATGTCCATGGGCTGGAACCTCTCGAAATGGATGCCAAGCGGTATCACCTCGACCCTGTCAGGGCCCACCACGCCAGCATAGTAGGACTTCAGCAGGCTATTGAGCACGATGAGGCGGTCCACGTTGCTGAAGGAACGTCTTTCGCTCCAGTCTTCTATCGGGCGCATCGCCAGGCTCCGGGCGGCACCGAGGGCGTTGCCTGTCCTCATCCCCATTGACACCTCGGAGAACCAGGGGAAACGGTTCAGGTAGATACTGACCACCAGCGGTACATCTGTGCAGCAGCGTGCGATGTCATGGGTAAGGCTCCAGAACGCGCCGTGCACATGCACCAAGAGGTTGCCGCCGCACTTCAGTCGTTCCCGTAGCTCTCTGACTAGGGGGGAGGAACGCTCCAGTCCAATGCCAGGTATGAACGTAGAGGGGAACAGCTTGAAGTCAATTCCATCTTCGGTCTTGCTCCAGGTCTCCCTGAGGGTTCGCTCCACATGCCAGCACTCCATGGTGTGCTCGTCGGTGATGTTGAGCAACTCTCTGGCAATGCGAGCATGCCAGCCGTCCCAGGGATTGGAGTGGAAGAGCGGCAACGATTGGGGGAGTATGTGTAAGACCTTCATCTAAGCTGACGACAATATACCACAGCCAGACTGGGTCATAAAATGGCTCTTTGGCTGGAGGCCGTTTGCAAACCTTCGCCTATGGCTCTCTGTCTTCGCAAGTGTAACCCCCGACTCTTGGAGAAACGGCCTCAACCTGTTGTGTTGAATGTTGAATAAGGTGTAGGGCACCATGTAGAATAGCTGCAATTCTGGACCTGGTGTATCACGATTGAAAAGCGTGGCGATCATACGGACTGGCCTCCTGCCCCTCCTCTTGCTTCATTTCCTGGCTGTGACTCTGGCTGTCCTCTTCCCCTATGGCAACTTCCGCTTCTTCCTTGCCGTACCTGCCATCCTGTTCTCGCCAGGGTATCTGCTTCTACTAGCGCTTCTCCCGCGTAGAGAGCAGCTTGGATGGATAGCGAGGCTGGCGCTGAGCGTGGTCCTCAGCATGGTGGTGGTGTTCCTGCTGACCTTTCCGATGAACTACTTGCCCTTGGGCATGACGATAAGGGGCCTCATGGTCAGCCTCTCCCTGTACCAGGTGGCGGTGGTGTTCGCAGCCTGGAAGCGTCTCACCGCGTTGAGAGCTGAGGAGGTCCCCGCAGTCAGCCTACCGCGGGTCCCGTGGGCGACCCTGCCAAGCCCACATGGGTACCTGTCCCTGTTCTTGGTGGTCGCGGCGCTGGGTGCATTTGGCTCATTTGCCTATGCTCTGGCATTCCCTCCCCAAGGTGAAGCATTCACCGAATTCTACCTACTGGACGAGTCCGGGAAAGCAGACCTGACGCTGAGGACAGTCACCGCGGGCCGCCAGTGGTCGGTCACTGTTGGGGTCGTGAATCAAGAGGGACCTGATGCCACCTATCGAGTCAGGGTGGAGTCGGATGAAGGCAGATTGGCGGAGGTGGGTCCTGTCGAGCTGCAGAGTGGCGAGGTCTGGGAAGCGCCGGTGAACCTGGCGCTCCGGAATCCTGGGGATGACCGCAAGGTGGACTTCTTGCTCTATCGCGATGGTCAGGAGGACGTTTGTCGCTCTCTTGGCCTCTGGCTGAACGTGAGGCGCGAGGAGGAGAGGTTCTCGGAGCTGAGCGTGACGCATCTCATCAGGCACCCGGCGCAGAGGATGTACACGGGCTACTGGTATGCAGCTTCCGTCAGCGTGGAGAACCACGAGGGCCGCGAGGAGAGCTACCGGGCGGAGATGTGGATAATGGGGACACAGGGGACACAGAAACTGGGTGAGGTCGGCCCTTTCAGCGTGGTCGCCGAGTCGCGCTACGATACTGAGCTGCTGTTCAACTCCTCGCGGGGTGGCATTGGTCAGACTGCCATCTTCCTGCTGTTCAGGGGAGCTGAGTCCGAGCCGTACACTTCTTTCCGGTTGCCCATCAGCTTCCACTAGGTCAGTGTCATGACTGGTGTCGTTGCCAACATAGATATGGACGTCCCCGCACAACGGGCAGAAACCACCGGCGGCAGGGCACAGCTTCTGGTGAAGCTAGCCCTCGGCGTGGGGTTCCTGCTCGTCGCCGCAGCATTCCTCCTCGCGCGCACCCATCCCGCCACAGGTTGGGAGCTGGACATCTACGCCAGCACGCCCCTCCTTTTCTGGGCCTTCGCCGTCGCGGCCATCGCCATCGGCCTGGCCGTGATCATCTACGAGGTCAGCCTGGAGAAACCAGGCCGCATCTGGCTCCTCGCCTTCCTGCTGCTGCTGCTGAGCAACACAGCCATCACCCTGTTGCCGCACCTCAGGGGCTACCTGTACATGAACCCGGCCGACTCGACGGGCCACCTCGCGTTCATCAGGGACATCTTCGACTATGGGCGCTTCTCGACCGCCAACACCTACCCCCTCAACCACATCTTCATCTGGGCTGTGGCAGGTTTCGGTGGCATGAACCTGGAGGCAACGGCGAGAGTCATGCCCTCCCTCTTCACCCTACTGTTCATGATCGGCACATACCTCTTGGCCACCGTTTGCTTTGCACGGCGCCAGGTAGCTATGCTGGCGGCTGCGGCAAGCGTGACGCTGCTATTCTACTACTACAACGTCATGGTGTATCCCAACGGCTTCGGCCTCCTCTTTTTCCCACTGCTGATGTACTCATACTTCCTCAGCCGGGAGAGGCACCACGCAGGCTACAGGGCCATCTTCGTCCTGCTCCTGATGGCCAGCATCTTCTTCCATCCGAAGACGGCCGTGCTGACCATCGCCTACATGGTGCTTGCCGAGGTGGCGATGTCGGTCGCGAGCTGGTGGTGCGCTCGGAGCTCGCCATCTCAAAGTTACAGGTATTCGTTCAGCGCGGCCTGGCTCGTCGGCATCGGCTTCTTCCTCTGGATCTCCAGCAGCTATCTCTTCGAGGGCCAGGTGAGGGGATTCTGGGAGTTCTTCCAGGGGCAATTGCTGCGGAACCAGCACATAGTGGCATTCGGTGGGACCATTGAGTCTCAGGGCCTGCCATTTCGCTCAGAACTCATGACCGGCCTGAAGGCGTTCGGGGACAACATAGCCTACACGCTGATGGCTGCGGCCGGGACAGTGGTGGTCCTTTTCTATCTGTGGCGGCGCCGGGCTGAGGCGGTGAGGCCTTTCGTGTTGCTCGTCCTCTTCGTTGTCAGTGGCCCACTGGAAGTGGTGATGTTCCTCGGCTCGGGCACCACAACGGTGGGCAGGTTCCTGGGGTCCAATCCGCTGTGGTGGGCTACAACGGCACTGACGGCGTTCCTGCTGTTCTTGTGGCTGGAGAAGAGAAAAGGAGTACTGCTGGGGCGACTCCCGGCCTGGGGCGCCGTCTTTATTCCCGCAGTTGTCAGTGTTCTGTGGCTTTATCCTTCGCCACGTTTGCTGAACGTCAACTGGCAGGTTACCTATGCCGAGCAGAGCGTGCTGCGCTGGGAGATGGAACGCGGTGTACCGCGATATGAGGTCATGTTGCTAGGGCTAGTCAACGGTACGAGAGGACTTGTCCAGGCGTATGACAGGCAAATAGCAGCAGAGGACAGGCCGGCATGGTATTACCTTCAGGCTCTGGGGACGGAGAGCAAACTGGAGGCTTCGCAGCTCAACTACAGCCGCTACTCAAGCATCGGGGACTGGGACTACAACCGGGGATACATGATTGTCACAGACCGCTTCCGCCTAGGCTCCAGCAGCGAAGAGCTCAAGGCGGAGGGGTTTGTAGTGAGCTTCTTCTACGCAGCCCCTGGGTTCAGCGAGCAGACGTTCGAAAGGTACAACGACGACCCGGCACTGCAGCACCTTTATTCCAACGGCGGCGCAGACATATTCCTAATAAGGAGGGACTACCGTAACTGGGTACAGGAGAACTACCCCAACGCGGCGCGCCCGTCTTTCTAGCATCTTGCTGGGAGGCATTGTGTAGACTGATGGGCAATGCTACCAAGACCTGCGACTACTCTGTAGGCATTGAAGACTGAGACAGCCATTGAACGTCACTACTTGGACACAAGCTGCGAGGAATGCCGCCAGGCAGGCCGCTGAGCCGCTGGTGAAGAACTCCATCTTCCTCATGCTGGCCAGCGCAGTATCTGCGGCCACGGGCGTGGTCTTCTGGGCGGTGGTCACCCGGCTCTATCCTGCTCAGAACGTGGGCATAGCCAGTGCCGTCCTGGCGGCCATGGCCCTGCTGGCCGGTTTCTCTCACCTCGGCTTGTCCATCGGCCTTATCCGGTTCTTGCCTGAGACGGAGAGGAAAGGGGAGGTGGTGAACTCCAGCCTGGGCCTTGTGGCGGCGTTCTCCTGCCTGCTGGCGCTGACCTTCCTGGCCGGGTTGCCGCTGTGGTCGCCGAACCTGTTGTTCCTGCAACGGAATATCCTGCTCTCGGCGGCGTTCATCCTCTTCACCATGGGCACCGTGATGCTGCTGATAGAGAGGACGGCTTTTATCGCACTGAGACAGTCCAAATATGTGTTGTTCCAGCAAAGTGTGGTAGGGTTGCTCAAAGTAGCCCTGCCGCTGGCCCTCGTCTCATTGGCGACCTTCGGCATAGTGGCCTCCTACGGGATAGCTATCTGGGCGACCATCATCGCCTTCCTGGTGGTGCTGGCACGGTTGCTCAAGGACTACACCCCTCTGGCCTTCGCCCCTCTTCGGTCTATCAGGGGTCTGCTGCGCTTCTCCTTCGGCCAGTACGTGGCAGAAAACCTGGGCCAGCTACAAAACTTCTTGCTCCCGCTCATAGTGTTGAGAGTGCTGGGGGCGGAACTCAACGCCTTCTACTACATCGCCTACCTCATAACCATCTTCCTGTTCATGATACCGGTGTCGGTGTGCTCATCATTCTTTGCCGAGAGCTCCGCACGGCCGGAACACCTCCATGTCAACTTGCGGCGGGCCCTGAAGTTCGTACTGCTGGTACTGGTCCCGGCTATCGCCATAATCTTCTTTGTCGGGGACAAGGTGCTGCTGCTCTTCGGGCGCCAGTACTCAGAGGAGAGCTGGGAGGCCCTCAGATTGATGTCGCTCTCCGTTCTCCCCTTCACCTTCAACGAGATGTGGATAACGGCGAGACGTGTGAGGAAGGAGATAGCTTCCGTGATGGTGGCGTACGGGGCCCAGGCAGCCCTGGTCATCGGCCTGAGCGCTGTGCTGATGGCATCGTGGGGCCTCAAAGGGATAGGTCTGGGCTGGCTGCTGGGTCAGGGTGTGGTGACTGTGTTCCTGGCCCTGATTGCGCTCAAACGCGGGTCGCTCTAGCAGGGAGTAATTCAGCGCATGTCAATGAGAAGGACAATGAGTCTCATCGGCAGCCTGTTCCGAGGGAGCTACGCTCGAAAGTGCGCCAGGGGCATATTTCTTGTCTTGCTGACAGTGCTGGTGATAGCCACACCCCTGGCCGGCTGCTTCGGCGCTCGGGACCTGGGGGAGAGGCTGGACAAAGTGCTGGTCGCCGTCATCGCCGATATGGTGGGGCCCAATGCTCCCTTCACCATTGCGGCGGTGCACGGCTTCGAGGACGCTGTACGATATGTGAATGAGCGCGGGGGGGTTCATCGTGTCCAGGTGGAGGTGATGGTGAAGGATACGGGGAGCAAGGCGGGGCTGGCCATTTTGAGGTTTGACGAAGTCGTTGCCCAGGAGCCCGGGCCGGTGCTGTTGTTCTCGCCTGTGCCCGGCCTCTTCGAGACGTTCGAAGACAGGGTCGCCCAGGAGAAGGTTGTCACGCTGGCTCTGCCGTGGCAGGGCGTGGCAGGGACTCCCGAGTATGGCTTCGCCGTCTATCCCGGCTACCCGGAGATGTTTGGCGCCTTCATTGACTGGCTCAAGGAGGACTGGAAGGGGCAGGGCCGGCCGAAGGTGGCCTTCGTCACCACGGACGACATCCAGGGGCGTGCGGTGCTGGCGCCGGAGTCCTATGAGTACGCCAGGTCGCGGGGGGTGGATGTCGTGGGCACAGAGGTTTACAGCCCACACCAGGTCAACGTGGACACTGAGCTGGCGCGGGTGAGGGCTGCGGGCGCCGACTGGATATTCACCAACGCTGTGGGGAACGGGAGCTACCGGCTGTTCGAGGGCCTCAAGAACCTGGGCTACAGGATACCGGTTGCGGGGTCTCTGGGGTTGGACTGGAGCATCCTGCGCGCATGGGGCAAGGACATGGTGGAGGGCGTAGTGGCAGTGCTGCCGTCGGTGAGCTGGGATGAGGAGGAGCAGTTGAAGGGTCTCAGCGCGATGAGGAAGCAGATATTCGACAGGAGTAGTCGTAACGTCGCAACCGACATGACACCGATGTACCCGATTGGCGTGGCGGCCGCTATGGTGGGGCTGGAGGCCGTTGCCAGGGCGGTGGCTACGACGGGATGGCAGGGGCTGAATGGGGAGGCCATCAGGGCAGAGATGTTGAAGCTGAAGGACTTCTCACCACTGGGGCTGGCCTACTTCACCTTCACCTCGGAGCATCACACACCGTCCAAGGTCAGGATATACCGCTTCCAGCAGGGCAAGCTGCTTCCCGTGGGCGACTGGCGAGACGTGCCAGACATGAGGGCTGCAGCGTCCAAGTAGTCCTGATAGTTCCTGTGGAAGGGGGGGGCTATCTTGCTGCCGTCTTTTGCGTTATAATCCCATAGGTTCTGTCAACCGGCCAAGCGGGATGTCGGATGGCCAGTCGAATGCGGAGGTCTGTGGCGATGGTGAAGTCAAGGTTGTGTTCGGCGCTAATGGTTCTGGCCCTTGTGTTGCCCCTGGCGCTCCTGTCTCCTCTATTTGTAGGCACTGCCAGTGCGGCTGCTACGCTCACCAGCCTTTCCCCCGACAACGGACCTGTGGGCACCAGTGTCACCGTGACCGGCACGGTTGCCGCAGGCGCGACCTACCGCATCCGCTGGGGTAGCGCGACCACGGGGCAAACACTGGCCAGCGGCACCTCCACCACCGGCGCTGTGAGCAGGGTGGTGACCATACCCGCGGCGGCCTGGGACTCGGGCACCAATGTCATCTACTTGATAGACAACAGTGACGCCACAAATGACTCCCTTCCCTTCACGATAACGCCGGAGGTGGTGGTCAGCCCCAGTAGCGGCAGGGTCGGCGACAGCATCACCGTTACCGGCACCGGCTTCGGCGCCTCGGAGACCCGCATCAAGATGACCTGGGATTGGGATGACCTGGTGACTGTGGGCACCGCCAGCACCACCGGTGGCTGGAGCAAGACCATGACTGTACCTTCCGACTACGGTGGCACGCACTACATCGGGGCCTATGGAGACTGGACCCTGGCGAGCGATGTCCTGGAGGCAGCGTTCACGATGCTGCGCAACTTCACCATCAGCCCCACATCGGGGCCTGTAGGCACAACGGTGACCGCCAGCGGCACGGGGTTCGCCAGCGCGGAGAGCGGCATAGAGGTGCTGTGGGATGGTATTAGCGGCTATGCTGTGAAGACCGGCATCATTGCCAGCACGCTCGGTGTGTGGAGCACCACCTTTACGGTGCCTGCCGCCGCCGCCGGCAGCCACTACGTGGACGCGCGAGGGACAACCACCACTCATGCGCAGGTGCCGGATGGACTCTTCACCGTGAACCGGGCACTGTCCATAAGTCCGACCTCGGGCCACATCGGCACCTCGGTTGCAGTCACGGGCACTGGTTACCTTGCTGGCGCTGCCATTACAGTGACCTATGATGGCGCTGCCGTAGCCACTACGCCGGCCACGGTGACCAGCACCCTGGTCGGGGGCGTCTCCGCAAACTTCACTGTGCCGGTGAGCGGCCCGGGGGCGCATACCGTGGTGGTGAGGGACGGCTTAGGCTCCGCTTCTGCTACCTTTACCGTGACCTCCTCCTTCAGCAGCTCCGTGACCTCGGGCCTGGTGGGAGGGCAGGCGACGCTCAGCGGCCAAGGCTTCCCTGCCAACTCCGTGGTCACCATCACCTACGACGGCGGCTCCGTGACCACTACTCCGGCGACCGTGATAACCGACTCCTCGGGGGCGTTCAGCGCCGTCATCGTGGCCCCGGAGAGCGCACGTGGCTCGCACACCATCAGGGCGGCCTCTGGGGTCGTTGCCCTGACGACGACCTTCACCGTATCCCCCTCCCTCAGCCTCAGCCCCGACTCGGGGGCGACAGGGTCTGTGGTGACCCTGACGGGCAGGGGTTTCGGAACCGGCGCTACTATCACGCTTACCTATGACGGCTATGCCGTAACCAGCACCCCGGCCACGGTCACCGCTTCCTCGCTGGGCAGCTTCAACGCCACCATCGCCCTACCCGAAGGGGCCAGGGGCAGCCATACGGTCAGGGCATCGGACGGAGTGGCCTCGGCACAGGCCACGGTGAACATAGTGCCAAAGGTGACGCTCAGTGGCTCCTCGGCGAAGGTAGGGGACAAGCTTGTCGCCACCGGAGCTGGCTATGGTGCCGGCGCCACAATTACGGCCACCATGGACGGGGCTGCGCTCATCCTGGAGGGCACGTCGCCTGCCGCCGACACCTACGGGAGGTTCTCGATTCAGTTCGTGGTGCCCTCGGGCGCCGCTGGTAGCCACACCACGTCCTTCAGTGATGGCGTCGGGTCGGCCTCGGCTACCTTCAACATCACTCCGGCACTGGGTGCCTCTGCAACGACGGGCAATGTGAGCAGCCAGGTCACCCTCACCGGGGCCGGGTTTGCCGCTGGCAAGCCCATCGCTGTGACCTACGATGGAAACGCCATCGTCACGACGCCATCCCCGCTGTCGAGCTCGGCCCAGGGAGCCTTCCAAGCTACGGTCACGATACCGGCCAGCAAGGCCGGGCAGCACATCATAGCGGCGAGCGACGGCGCGGGGAATGTGCTACAGGTTGCCTTCACCATGGAGTCCACTCCTCCGTCGGCACCGTTGCCCCTTTCACCAGCCAGCGGGAGCAAGGTCGGTACCTTCGGGCCGGAGACGCCGACCTTCATCTGGTCCGAGGTCTTAGACCCCTCCGGTGTGACCTATACTCTGCAGGTATCCAAGGATTCCGGCTTCGCCCAGCCCGTCCTGCAGAAGTCGGGGCTCAAGGCGGCCAGCTACACGGTGGAGAAGGCGCAGGCGCTGGGCCGCGGGTACTACTACTGGCGGGTGAAGGCGGTGGATGGCGCCTCCAACGAGGGCAACTGGTCACAGATAAACACCCTCAGCGTTGGCTTCCTGCCCACCTGGATGCCGCTGTGGATGTTCATCGGCCTCATCGTCATCTTCGTGGGCCTCATCGGTGGCGTGGTCTACCTGCTGGTGTTCTCGCGGGGGAGGTCAGAGGAGAGGACTAGTTGACGAGGCATGAGCGGGGCAACAGGGGCGGCCTGCAGGCCGTCCCTGACCGTTGTTTTGGGAATGGATGCTGGTCACAGCGCCGCTAACGCGCTGGACTGAAATGGAGCAAGGGTATCCGATGTCCGGCGCAAGCCCCAGGGTCATTGCTGCTATCCCCTGCTATAACGAGGCCCGCTTCATAGGCGACATAGTAACCCGCGTCAAGAGGTTCGTGCCGGATGTGGTGGTAGTTGACGACGGCTCGGTTGACGGAACCTCCGAAGTAGCTCGGCAGGCTGGCGCCACGGTGATAGCACACAGCACCCAGAGGGGCGCGGGAGCGGCAACGAGGTCGGCATTCCTTGCCGCCCGCGAGCGCGATGCCGACATCCTGGTGACCCTGGATGGAGATGGGCAGCATGCCCCGGAGGACCTGCCTGCCGTGCTTGCTCCTGCACTGAACGGCGAGGCGGATATCGTTGTCGGCTCCAGGTTTCTCTTCCCAGGCTACGTGGTACCGGCCTACCGCAAGTTCGGCATTGATGTCATCACCTGGCTCTTCAACGTGGGTGCCATGCCGAAGGTCAGCGATGCTCAGTCCTGCTATCGCACCTATACCCGCAAGGCCTTCGGCAGCCTGATCCCGACGGAGCATGGATTCGGCTTTAGCGTGCAACTGCTGGTCGAAGCCAGAAGGCTCGGCCTGCGCATCGTCGAAGTCCCCATCGCCTGCATATACCATGAACACGGCTCGACCAAGAACCCGATAATACACGGGCTGGGGGTCGCACTCACAGTGGCCAGACTGCGCCTCAGGGGCATGCTGTCAAAATGAGTACTGAACCGTTGAACAGGCGATGAGCATGCGTGAGGAATGGGGGAATAGTGCACAAGCGCTGTACGGGAAGCTGCAGCAGATTCAAGCGGCGGTTCTGTTTGCATTTAGTTGCTAAGCTCATTTTGGCCTCCGTATAATGCGCCTGTGAGCAAGGTTCGCATTTGGGGTGTCATCGGTCTCGTTGCCATGATTTGGTTCGTTCTGGTTGCGAAGGCGG
>JBFMDE010000008.1:34220-37284 GCA_040754215.1 Chloroflexota bacterium | reverse complement strand
GGCGCCCGGCAGTGATAGTCAGTTCAGACGCCTACCACCAGGGCCGCCAGGAGGCCATCATCGCCGCCATAACCAGCAGGACCGACCGCATGTTGGTCGGCGACCACCGCATTGGCGATTGGCGGGAAGCAGGACTCCTTTTCCCCTCGGTGGCAACGGGTATCATCAGGACGATAAAGCAGGACATGATAGCCCGGAGACTCGGTGCGTTAGCAGACGACGATCTGCAAGCTCTCAGTAGAAACCTGAAGCTTGCGATGGGGCTGGAGGGCTAGGATGGCCAATGTCGCTTCGCTGCAAGACCAACAACGGGTGGAGTCTCGCCTGCGTCAATTTGGTAGTGCCGACCAACTCCGGCGCCTCCTTGCCGAGTTGGACTACCAGGTGGGCGATGAGCCAGTGTCCACGTCGGATTGGAAGAAAGACCTGGCCGTCGCTGCCCGAGACGGGAACCTTCGCATCCTGGCACGCCACAGCGACTTTGTGGTGACCTACTGTCGCCTTCCAGAGCTAAGAGTTGTGCCCGAGCGTGAAGTGGTCACCAGGCTAATACGTCAGTACGATCGAGGCCTCTTCGTTTTTGCCGACCACGCAAACTCCCATTGGCACTTCATCAATGTCAAGAGGGACTCCCGACGCCACAACCGGCTGGTGCTCAGGCGAATAGCCGTGGGGCCAGAGGAGCAACTGCGCACCGCCGTAGAACGCATAGCTCTGCTGAAGGTGGCTGATGCATCCTGGTCCGGGCTAGAGGTGGAGCTATGCCACGAGGAAGCCTTCGACGTTGAAAGGGTCACAGAGGAGTTCTACCGGGACTACAAAAAAATCTTCGACCACATCTCTGGTCGCCTCCAGCACCAGGTCAACTTGCGCACCGCCCGGGCCTTTGCCCAGCAGTTCATGAACCGCATGATGTTCCTCTACTTTCTTCAGAAGAAGGGCTGGCTTGACGGGCGACGAGACTTTGTCCCCTGGCTCTGGCGAAAATACCAGAGCGAGCCCGCCGGCCAGGGCAACTTCTACAATCGCTACCTGGATGCCCTTTTCTTCCAGGCCTTGAATTCCCCCTCGGATGACCTGACCCCAAGCGTGCCCAAGCAGCAGCTACACGCTCGACGTGACTTGCCAGACGACATCAAACAGGCCTTCGGTCACCTGCCCTACCTCAACGGTGGACTTTTCTCCAAACTTGAGAGTATCGACGACCAGGGGCTGACTATTGAGGACTCCGAGTTTGGAAACCTCCTGGAGAATCTTCTGGAGCATTATAACTTCACCGTTAGCGAGGACACGCCTCTCGACGTAGAAGTAGCCGTTAACCCGGAGATGCTGGGTAAGGTCTACGAGAACCTGGTCCTGGAGGAGGAGCGGGGGCAGGCGGGCATTTTCTACACCCCGCGTGTCGAGCTTGACTTCATGTGCCGCCGCTCCCTTATCGAATACCTGGACGAGGAGCCCATCATTGACCGCCCGGACCTCATAAGGCTAATCATGAACGCTGACAGCCCGGACCCAGACAATCCTGAGAGCATCCCCACTCTGTCCCCAGAGCGATGGAGGCAGGTCCGTCGGAAGCTGGAAGAGGTTGCCGTGGTGGACCCCGCCTGCGGCTCTGGCGCCTTCCTGGTAGGGATGATGCAGGTGCTCTCGGGGTTGCAGCGCCTCATTTGCCAGCGGCTGGGTGATCCCTACCGCGACTTTCAGGTGAAGAAGCGCATCATCGGCGAGAACCTGTTCGGGGTGGATATCAAGGACTGGGCGGTGCGGGTGGCGGAGCTCCGTCTGTGGCTCTCCCTGATTATCCACGCCTCTGTGGACGAGGTGCGGGAGGACCCTGGGAAGCCTATCCTGCCGAACCTGACCTTCCGCATCCAGGCGGGCGACAGCCTGGTGGAGGAGATCGCCGGGCGCAGCCTCTCCCTGCGGGGACGCTACAGCCGGATGAGCGAGCCTGTCCGCCGCCAGGTGAACCGCCTGCTGGACCGCAAGATGGACTACTACTACAACCGGGGCCAGGTGATGCCCCCTCTGGAGATACGCCGATTGGAGACAGAGGTCTTCCGGGCTATCCTGGACGATGAACTGGCCCAAATAGACCGAGAGCTGCGCAGATTTAGGGCACAGGAGCAAGAGGGCTTCCAGCATGAGCTGGCCATCGCCCGAGCCGGCGAGCCTGTGGGGGCGGCCGCTGCCCAGGTGACCCCGGAGAAGGCCAGACTGCGGCGAGAGATTGAAAGGCTGGAGCAAGAGAGAGCACAGCTCATCGGCGTCCGCAGTTCCCAGGAGATTGAGCGGGGCAAGGGGCCTTTCCTCTGGGATATTGAATTCGCCGAGGTGTTCCAGCATAAGGGCGGCTTTGACATCGTCATCGGCAACCCGCCCTACGTCCGCCAGGAGGAGATTGCCCCCCTCAATAAGGACCCTGGGACATATACAGTAGACCAATGGCTTGAAGAAAGGCGGAGATATAAGGAGGCCCTCCAGCGCTCGGTACAGACTCACTGGGGAACCCAGGTCAAAGTGGGAGGCCGGGCCGACTACTATGTCTATTTCTACCTCCACGGCCTGGCCCTGCTGTGCCCTGGCGGCACCTTCTGCTTCATCACCTCCAACTCCTGGCTGGATGCTGGGTATGGAGCGGACCTCCAGCGTTTCCTCCTCACCAGCATTGAGATAAAGGACATCTACGATAACCACGCCAGGCGCTCCTTCGCCAGTTCGGACATCAACACGGTAATCGTGCTCTTGCAGCGGCCCTGGGCAGGGGCGGATTTGTCCGGGCACAAGGCCCGCTTCGTGGCCTTCAAGCGCCCCTTCGAGGAGGTGCTCACGGCTGATAACCTGACCCTCATTGAGTGGGCTGATACCATCCAGCGCACCGCTGAGTTCAGGGTGTATCCCATGCTGCAGGCAGAGCTGTGGCAGGCTGGCTTGGCTTCTGAGGACGATACCAGCAAGGCCATGGCACTGGGCTTTGGCTACGGGGAATACGGAGGCGACAAGTGGGGTGGCAAATACCTGCGGGCGCCCGACATCTTCTTCACCATCCTGGAGAAGGGCAAGG
>JBFMDE010000008.1:0-34120 GCA_040754215.1 Chloroflexota bacterium | reverse complement strand
TCTGAGGACGATACCAGCAAGGCCATGGCACTGGGCTTTGGCTACGGGGAATACGGAGGCGACAAGTGGGGTGGCAAATACCTGCGGGCGCCCGACATCTTCTTCACCATCCTGGAGAAGGGCAAGGCGTTAACAAGGTCGTTATCTGAATACTTCGATGGAGAACGATACCTCAACACAGGTGGTGCCGACGGCTTCTTCATCCTGACCAACGTTAAAGCAGTCGCAAACGGGCTATATCATGTGTGTAATGACAATGTCACGGAGCTAGGCGGCCGTCCTTTCGAGGGCGAAATCGAAGAGGAATTTCTTGTCCCGCTAATTAAGGACTATACGAAAACCGACAAGCGCATAGAAGTGCAAGGTTACGACGCTTATTGCCTTGTAGTTAAAGGCCCTCCAAGTCGCCGCGTGCAAAGTTATATAGCTTGGGGTGAGCGTCAAGGGTATCACCAACGGTCAGGGACGAGGAACCAACGTCCTTGGTACAAGCCGACTAACCAGATGCTAAGCGCTGCCAGATTCCTCGTGCCTCGCAGTTTCAATGACTCGTTCGTCTTTCACTTTAACCCTCAGCGCTACCTCTCTTTGCGGTTTTACCGCCTGCATCCCAAGAGAGGCAGCGATGTCCAGATTGTAGCGTTTCTAACTCGACATTGATTGCCTTCGTATTAGAAACGCTCGGTAATAAAGCGTTAGGGCAGGGAGTACTCGACTTTTTCATGGCGGACTTCCTTGCACTAAGAATTCCTGTTGTTGAGAGTCGCACACTGGAAAGTATGTTCACGCAAATCAAAAACCGCCCATGTCGAAGTGTTTGGGAGGAATTAGGGCTTCCAAGGCCTAACGCTGACTACTCCAACATCCGCCTGGAGGATATCTCCCTGGACAGGGTGCTTCCCGACCGGCGAGAGCTAGATAAAGTGGTCTTTGAGGCCCTGGGGCTTACCGAGGAGGAGCAACTGGAGGTCTATCGGGCGGTGGTGGGGCTGGTGAAGGACAGATTGAGCAAGGCCAGGAGCGTGTGAGAAGGGCTATAATGGAACAGGTGGTTATCAGCGACCATGCCCGGTTTGAGATGGACCGGCGTCACATAGATGAGGAGGTCGTGCTAAAAGTGGCGCACAACCCGGAGCAGGTCTTGACAGCAGGCAAAGGGCGCCTGGTCCACCAGGGCAAATATCATGACCCCGTTGAGGCCAGAGAAATGCTGTTGCGAGTGGTCCTGGAGAGAAGGGCAGGTGAACTCCATGTAGTCACCGTCTATAAGACGTCGAGGATAGACAAGTATTGGCGGAGGGAGGTGCAAGAACAAGAATGAGAGTGGTCTACGACCCGGAAACAGATACCATTGACCTTATCTTCAGGGAGGAGGCCGTTGCCGAAAGCGATGAACTCCGGGAGGGTATTATCGTTGACTACGGCCGGGACGGCAAGATCGTCTCCCTGGAGGTGCTGGATGCCTCAGAGCATGTGGCGGACCCCCGCGCTATCGCCTATGAACTGAAAGGCCGACAGCGCGTCCCCTGAGTTGCGAGAGGCACATGCCCCACGACATCATAGACAACCGCCATGACAAGCTGGTAGACCACATCAACACCTTGCTCCCCCAGTCGGAGCGGGCACGGTTCGCTGTGGGCTACTTTTTCCTCAGCGGCTTCTCAGCCATCGCCCCCAAACTCAAGGACGTCAAAGAGCTCCGCATCCTCATTGGCAACACCACCACCCGGGAGACTATAGAGCAACTGGCCGAGGGCTACCGCCGGATGGAGCTGGTGGAGCGGGCGCAGCAGCGCCAGGAGTACGCCACCGACCGGGAGCGCAAGCAGTGGAGTCAGGAGACGGCTGGCAACATCCAGGGCTCCCTGGAGTTGATGGACCAGACCGCAGAAGCGGAGGAGCTGGTGGCCACCCTGGCCCGCCTCATTGAGGAGAAGCGGGTCAAGGTAAAGGTCTATACCAAAGGTCGGCTCCATGCCAAAGCCTACATCTTCGACTACACCACCGCCCATTATGAGCCTGGCCTGGGTATCGTGGGCTCCAGCAACCTCACCCTGAGCGGCATCCAGCACAATACTGAGCTAAACGTGGTAGTTCACGGCTCCGCCAACCACGAGGCTCTGGTCAAGTGGTTTGACGAGCTTTGGGATGAGGCCCAGGACTTCGACGAGGCGCTGCTGAACGAACTGAAGCAAAGCTGGGCCCTGAACCCGGTCACCCCCTACGACATCTATGTAAAGACCCTCTACACCCTGGTCAAAGACCGCCTGGAGGAAGAAGAGGCACCCAGGGTCATCTGGGACCGTGACATGCCCAACCTCACCGACTTCCAGAGAGATGCCATGAACGCCGCCGTGCGCATCCTCAATCATTACGGGGGCATATTCATTTCAGATGTGGTCGGCCTGGGAAAGACCTACATTGGGGCCGCACTCCTCAAGTATTACCGGACGGTGCACCGCATGCGCCCTGTCATCCTCTGCCCGGCCTCTCTGGTGCAGACCTGGCAGGACATGTCCAATCGCTATGACCTGGGGCCAGTGGTCTCCATTGGCCTGCTGACGCAGCAGGGCATTGACCTGGACCGAGACATCAGAACAGAGGACAGGGACATTGTGCTCATAGATGAGAGCGACGAGTTCCGTTACTCGGATACCCAACGCTACGGCAAGCTGCGCACCTGGCTCACAAAGCAACCCCGGAAAGTCATCCTGCTCACCGCCACCCCCCGTAACAACACAGTGTGGGACATCTACAATCAGCTCAAGCTATTCCACGCAGCCGAGCGCACCGAGGTGCCTATCCTGCCTGCCCGTCTTCGGGAATACTTCAAGCAGGTGGAGGACGGCAACAAGCGCATCCAGGACCTTCTTCGCCACATTCTCATTCGCCGTACCCGCAAGCACATCACCCAGTACTACCCCAATGCTGTCCTCCCAGATGGTCGCCGTATTGAATTCCCCAAGAGGGCTTTGGACACGGTGACCTACAGCATTGAAGCCACCTACCAGGGCGTCTATGCCCGCCTTCGAGACATCATAAGGGACATGCACTACGCTAGATACGGCGTTGGAGAGTTCGTAAAGAGGGAGAAGCGGGGGGAGCCCCGCTACCGTGACCTCTATAGTGCGGGACGGAACCTCCGTGGACTTATGCGCGTCCTCCTGTTCAAGCGGTTCGAGAGTAGCGTCCGGGCTTTCCACCTCACAGTGGACAACATGCTGAGGATTAACCGGGCCTTTCTCATGGCGCTGGAGAATGGGATTGTGCCTGCTGGCGTGGACGCTCAGGAACTCCTCTATGGAACTGCCCGCAGAGATGGAGCAGGGCCTGAGGCTGACGCACAACTTCTGGCTGCGCTGGAGCAAGTGAGCGGCCAGTACAGGATTGACGACTTCGAAGCAGACGCCCTCAAAGAGGCCATAGAGGAAGATATTGAGGCTATGGAGGAGATGTGCCGTCTGGTAGACCCTATTACGCCTGGCAAAGATGCGAAGCTTCAGCGGCTACTCAAGCTCCTGTCGCAGCCACCATGCAAAGGGAATAAGGTGCTCATCTTCACCCAGTTTTCGGACACGCTGGACTATCTCTACGACAACCTCCAGCACCTGCCGAACCTGGAGCGGATTAACAGCCACCGGGGTTCGCCGATGACCATTGTAGGCCGCTTCGCACCTAAGGCGAACCCCAATTATGTTAGACCAGGCGAGCCTCCTATAGATAATCTCCTCTCTACCGATGTGCTGGCCAAAGGACTTAACCTGCAGGATGGTAATGTGGTCGTCAACTACGACATACACTGGAACCCTGTTCGCCTGATCCAGCGGGTCGGCCGAGTGGACCGGATAGGCACCGAGCACGATGTGGTCCACGCCCTCAATTTCCTCCCTGAGACAGAGTTGGAAAAGAACCTGGGACTGCAGGAAAAGGTGCGCCAGCGCATAGCTGAGATACACAACACTATCGGCGAAGATGCCCAGATACTCGAACGCAACGAGCAACTGAACGCAGAGGCGATGTATGCTATCTACGTGGCTAAAGACGAGTCACTGCTTGACCAAGAGGCTCCAGAAGATATGGACATCCTCGCTGAAGCTGAAGCTTTCATCAGGAATCTTCAAAAGGACAACCCGGAGTACTTCGCCAAGATTGCCGCCATGCCCGATGGTGTAAGGAGTGGACGAGATAGTCCTGCTTTCAGAGGGGCGTTCGTCTTTTGCCAGGCGGCTGGGTATCAGCAGTTGTATCTGCTCAACCTGGAGGGAAGCATTCAGAGCACTGACATTGAGAAAGCCCTAGCCCTCCTTCGCTGCCCTCCGGGAGAGCCACGCCAAAGCCTTCCGGAGAATCACAACTCGTTTGTAGTGCAAGCGCTGCGGGATTTCCGAACTCAGGTGGAGGAGCGGCAGGCTCAAACAGCACAAGCACCCAGTCGGCGACGGGGCCAGGCATACGTGGTCAACCAACTGCGTGCCCTACTCCGAGTAAGTCGGGAAGCAACGGAGCGGGAAACGATAATCACGCTGGAGAGGGCTTTGAACCTGGAATCTCTTCCTCCTCCGGTACACACAGAGCTAAACCGACTTCGCAAAAACAAGGTCGCTGGCGCTGACCTGCTCGGCCGCCTCGCAGAGTTATACCGGGTGTTCGGGTTAGGAGCATATCTCGATGGCCGTTCAGAGGACAGCATGCCTTCGGAGACGCCGTTTCCGAGGGTTGTCTGTAGTGAGGCGATGTCATGAAAACCAGAGAAATGCCCCGCTCCTCCAACACCTTGAGCACCCCGATGTGGGCCAGACCGCGCGCAGCCCCGCCACCAAGGGCGTAGCCTATCCTCTTTTCACCACGACCCTGCACGAGACCCTCCAGACCAGAATGCTTCAGAATGGCTCACCTCTTCCTTACCGACGGCTCCAGCAGCTCCTGGTCTTTCCGGAGCTCGATGATGCGGTCGCGGATGAGCGCCGCCCGCTCGAACTCCAGGTTCCGCGCCGCCGCCTTCATCTGCGACTCCAGCTCCTTGATCAGCCGCGCAAGCTCTTCCTTGGGCAACGACGGCCCCGCTACGTACGGGGCACGGGCCTCAGCCACTACCTTCACCCGCTCGGTGATGTCCCTGATGGCCTTCTTTATCCCCTGAGGCGTGATGCCGTGCTCACTGTTGTAGGCCTCCTGTATCCGCCGCCGCCGCAGGGTCTCGTCCATGGCCCCCTTCATGGAGGTGGTAACCGTGTCCGCGTACATGATGACCTGCCCCTCTACGTGCCTCGCGGCACGGCCCATGGTCTGGATGAGGGCCTCCCTCGAGCGCAGGTAGCCTTCCTTGTCGGCGTCCAGTATCGCCACCAGGCTCACTTCCGGCAGGTCCAGCCCCTCCCGCAGCAGGTTGATCCCCACCACCACGTCGTACACCCCGAGGCGCAGGTCGCGCAGTATCTCCACACGCTCCAGCGTCTCCACCTCGGAATGGAGGTAGTGCGTCTTGACGCCCACCTCCACCAGGTACTCCGCCAGCTCCTCGGCCATCCTCTTGGTCAGCGTGGTCACCAGGACGCGCTCCTTCCTGGCCACACGCGTCTGTATCTGGTCCAGCAGGTCGTCTATCTGTCCCTTCGTGGGCTTTACCTCGATGCTGGGCTCCAGCAGCCCCGTGGGCCGGACCAACTGCTCCACCACCTGCTGGCTGTGCCGGTACTCGTACGGCCCGGGGGTGGCGGAGAGGCAGACGGCCTGCCGGATGCGCGTCTCGAACTCCGGGAAGTTCAGAGGACGGTTGTCCAGCGCCGAGGGCAGGCGGAAGCCGTAGTCCACCAGCGTCTGCTTCCGTGAGATGTCGCCGTGGTACATGCCGCGCACCTGGGGGATGGTCATGTGCGACTCGTCCAGGAAGAGCAGGAGGTCTTCGGGGAAGTAGTGGAGCAGGGTCCAGGGGGGGCTTCCGGCGGGACGGCGGGAGAGGTGGCGGGAGTAGTTTTCCACGCCGTTGCAGTACCCCGTCTCACGCAGCATCTCGATGTCGTAGCTCGTGCGGGCCTCGAGGCGCGCCGCCTCCAGCAGCTTGCCCCCGGCGCGCAGTTCCTTGAGCCGCTCCTCCATCTCCTTCTCGATGTCGGCTATGGCCAGCATCAGCTTGTCCTGCGAGGTGACGAAGTGCTTGGCGGGATATATCTCGATGGCATCCACCACAGAGAGTATCTCGCCGGTGAGCGGGTCCAGCTCCGTGATGCGCTCCACCTCGTCGCCGAAGAACTCGACCCTCACCGCAAGCTCCTCATAGGAGGGCTGGACCTCCAGGGTATCGCCGCGGATGCGGAAGCGGCCGCGGGTGAAGTCCACGTCGTTCCTCTCATACTGCATGTCCACAAGCTGGCGGACGACGCGGTCGCGGTTGCGCCGCTCCCCTTTCTTGAGCGCGAGGATGAAGCTGCGGTACTCCTCGGGGGAGCCCAGGCCATAGATACAGGAGACGGAGGCCACGATGAGGGCATCGCGGCGGTCGAGGACGGCGCGGGTGGCGGCATGCCGCAGCCGGTCTATCTCCTCGTTAATGTCGGTCTCCTTTGCGATATAGAGGTCATGGCTGGGGACATAGGCCTCGGGCTGATAGTAGTCGTAGTAGCTGACGAAGTACTCCACGGCGTTTTCGGGGAAGAACTCCTTGAACTCGGCGTAGAGCTGCGCCGCCAGGGTCTTGTTGTGGCACATCACCAGGGTGGGGCGCTGCACCCTCTCGACGACGTTGGCCATGGTGAAGGTCTTGCCGCTGCCGGTGACGCCAAGCAGGGTCTGGAGGCGGTGCCCCTTGCTGAGCCCCTCCACCAGCCTCTCCACCGCCTGGGGCTGGTCGCCCGTCATCCTGAAGTCGGATACTATCTTGAACTGAGGCATCCCCTCACCCACCACAAGTATATCCGCCCGTGCGTGTCATTGCGAGTCGCCCGCCTGAAGCGGGCGACGCGGCAATCTGGGGCAGGGACACCACCGACCCGACCATAGCGCATGGGCAGGTCAGGAAACCTGCCCTACGAGGGTCAATCGCTGGTCTTGGGTGGTGGTGAGGGGAGACTCCTACTTCGCGAACACCACCGCCATCTGGCCGCCCAGCTTGCCGGCGTGGTACTCGTACTCCGTGCCGCCGTGGGAGAGGACGACCCTGAAGCCGGGGGTTATCACCTGGGCATACAGCTTGCCCGGCTCGGGTACCCCGAGGCTGGTATCGGGCCAGTCCACCGCCTCTACCCTGAACAGCGAGACCTTAGACTGCTCCACACCGAGCTTCGTCGCCAGGGCAGCCTTCGCCAGGTCCACTGCCTTCTGCCCGTCCGGACTGAGGGTCGAGCCGCCACCGGCGCAGGCCACCAGCCCCAGGACCGCCAGCAATAAAGAGCCCATAAGCAGCACCATCCATTTCCTCATCTCGGTTTCCTCCTTCCCGTTGTCGGGACGAATGAGTGCACACACCACGGATTATAACGAATTGCCGTGCCACGGGATAGGCCCTGTTTGCCCACCCAATGAGGCGATGTTAGAATGACAATTGTTGTGCCATACACGCTGACGTTGGATGGTTTCGACTCTCTTGCACCATCGTGGTCGGGGCTGCTTCCCCGGTGCAAGGGTAACTCGGTCTTCCTCACGCCGCAGTGGCAGCAGGCCTGGTGGCGCCATTTCGGCACCGGCGAGCCGCTGCTACTCTCGGTATGCCAGCAGGGCAAGCTGGCAGGGGTGGCACCGTTGATGAGGACTCCAGACGGGCTCTCCTTGCTGGGCAGCAGCGACGTGTGCGACTACCTGGACTTCATCGCTCCCCCGGAGCACGCAGATGGGGTGTGCCAGGCGGTGCTGGGGTTCGTGCACTCCCTGGAGTGGAAACGGTTCGACCTCTTCTCCCTGCCCGAAGGCTCCGTGGCCCTGGAGCACTTCCTGCCGCTGGCCACGGGGAGGGGCTATGAGGTCAGGGTGGAGCAGGAGGACGTCTGCCCGCGGCTCGACCTGCCGCAGAGGTGGGAGGACTACCTTTCGCTCCTGGCGAAGAAGGACCGCCACGAGCTGCGACGCAAGCAGCGACGGCTCGTCAAGGAGCCGGGCGCTGCCTGCGAGGTCATGCCCGGGGGTGAGACCCTGGGCAGGGACATGGGAAGCTTCCTCGCCCTGTTCCGGGACAGCCAGACCAGGAAGGCGGAGTTCCTCACCCCCCCCATGTCCGCGTTCTTCAAGGACATCGCCCTGGTCGCCTCGCAGATGGGCTGGCTGAGGCTGTCCTTCCTGAGCATCGCAGGCGCCCGCGTGTCCACCGTACTGGGCTTCGACTACGGCGACACGTTCTATATGTACAACAGCGGCTACGACCAGCGCTACTCCCACCTCAGCGTCGGCCTGCTGCTCAAGGCGCAATGCATCCAGCAGAGCATCGCCTCGGGAAAACGGCGCTTCGACTTCCTCCGCGGCAGGGAGGCCTACAAGTACGACCTCGGCGGGCTCGACCGGCCGGTGTACCGCTGCTCGATCACCAGGAGCTAGGTAGATGAAGCGCATCGCGGTGCTCAGCGTCCACACCTGCCCCCTGGGACACCTGGGGACCAGGGACACCGGTGGGATGAACGTTTACGTGCGGGAGCTGAGCAGGGAGCTGGGACGCCAGGGGTTGCTGGTGGACGTGTTCACCCGCTACCGCAACTGCGACCACGACTGCATCGTGGAGCTTGGGGAGGGCGCCAGGCTGGTCCACGTGAGCGCCGGAGAGACACTGGAGCTTTCAAAATACGACCTCTACGAGCACCTGCCGGAGTTCATCGCTAACGTGGTCCACTTCCAGCAGAGCAACGCCCTGAAGTACGACCTGATACACAGCCACTACTGGCTCTCGGGGTGGGTCGGCGAGATACTGAAGGCCTGCTGGGGGGTCCCCCACCTCACCACCTTCCACACCCTGGGCAGGGCCAAGAACCTGGTCCAGGCGGAGGAGAGGGAGCCAGAGCTGCGCCTGGACGCAGAGGAAAGGGTGTTGAAGGGGACAGACCTGGTGCTGGCGCTCACCACAGCCGAGCGGTCGCTGCTGACACAGTACTACGGAATGAACGAGGACAGGGTCGCGGTTATCCCCGGCGGGATAGACCTGGAGGTGTTCCGGCCACTGGACAAGCCCGCTTCCCGAAGGGAACTGGGCCTGCCACAGACGCCGAAGACAGCCCTGTACGTTGGCAGGCTGGAGCCGCTCAAGGGCGTCGACATCCTGCTAAAGGCTATGTCCCTCTTGCCTGAGACGGACCTGTCCCGCTGCCTCATCGTGGGCGGGAATGCCACGGACGACGGAGAGGTGGCGCATCTGCGTTCGCTGGCCGAAGGCCTGGGGGTACTGGAGAGGCTTTCCTTCCTCGGCCCCGTGGAGCATGAGAGGCTGCCCGTGTACTACAGTGCTGCCGACGTTACCGTGGTGCCTTCCAGGTACGAAAGCTTCGGCCTGGTGGCGCTGGAGTCGCTGGCCTGCGGCACGCCGGTGGTGGCTTCCAAGGTAGGAGGCCTGCCATTCATAGTGCGCCACCAGCAGAATGGCCTGCTGGTGCCCCGGCCGAACCCGGAGATGTTCGCCGCCAGCCTGGGGCTGTTGCTGCGCGACGAAGCGTTGCGGCGTGAGCTGGCATCGCAGGCCACAGCCTCGGTGCACCGCTTCAACTGGGCGACGGTCAGGCCCAGAGTGCTGGAGCTATACCAAATGCTCAAGGAGATGCCGAGGGCAGCCTGATGCAGCATCGCACTGAGCCTGTCGAAGGGCAGGACACGGCCAGAAAGACCATCATGGCGGTCGCCGCCCATCCCGACGACGCGGAGTTCGGCGCCGCGGGCAGCGTCGCCCGCTGGGTTGCCGAGGGCAACCAGGTCATCTATGTCGTCTGCACCAACGGGGACAAGGGGAGCAGCGACCCTCAGATGACCTCGGAACGGCTGGCCGGCATAAGGGAGGAAGAGCAACGGGGGGCGGCGGCGGTGCTGGGCGTGAAGGAGGTCGTCTTCCTGGGCTACCCCGACGGCTACCTGGAGTACACGCCGGAGCTCCGTGGGCAGATAGTGCGCAGCATCCGCAAGTACCGGCCCGAGACCATCCTGACCTCAGACCCATACCGCAAGTACTTCTGGCACCACGACCACCGCGTCGCCGGGCAGGTGGTGCTGGACGCCGTTTACCCCTACGCCCGCGACCACCTCTACTACCCCGAGCACCTGGCAGAGGGGCTCAGGCCGCACGCGGTCAAGGAGGTGTACCTCTGGGGCTCGGACGAGCCCGACACCTTCGTGGACGTCACCGGCACCTTCGAGCTGAAGCTCGCCGCCCTCAAGTGTCACCGCAGTCAGATGGGGCAGCACCCTCAAAAGGAGCTCAAGGAGTGGCTCCTGGCGCGGGCCAGAGAGGGCGGAAAGAGGCTCGGCGTGCCCCTGGCCGAGTCCTTCCACCGCGTGGTCATCCCTTACTAGCTCCGCGAGGTGATCATCTTCAGCCGTGTCCGGTGGGCCCGTTTCTCCTTGATGGACGTTTGAGCCGCCACCAGCTTCGCCACCGGTATGCGGAAGGCGCTGCAGCTCACGTAGTCCAGCCCCATCCTGTAGAAGGCCCCTATGGAGCGAGGCTCACCGGCATGTTCACCGCATACCCCTATCACCAGGTCCGGCTTCTCCGCCCTGGCCCAGTCTATGGCGGTCTCCATGAGCCGGCCCACGCCCTTCTCGTCCAGTATCTGGAAGGGGTTGTCCTGCAGGATGCCCTTCTCCAGGTAGGTGGAGAGGAACTTCTTCTCCGCGTCCTCCCTGCTGAAGGAGTACACCGCCTGGGTCAGGTCGTTGGTGCCGAAGGAGAAGAAGTCGGCCACCTGCGCCAGCTTCCCCGCCCGCATGCAGGCACGCACCGTCTCCATCATCACCCCGACCTTGAGGCCCGAGCCCTCGGCGATCCCCTTCACCCAGAGAAGCTCCTGGAGGGTTATCACCTGTGGCACCATGATTGAGACATCGGCCTCTACCTCTCGTTTGGCCTCCAGGATGGCCTCCACCTGCATCCGATAGACCTCCGGCGAGGTGATGGCCAGGCGCACCCCGCGGTGCCCCATCATCGGGTTGACCTCGATGAGCCGTTCCAGCCTCTCCCTGAGCCTGGGGTCGCTCTCCTGCGTCTCCCGTGGCAGGAACTCGTGCAGCGGCAGGTCCAAGAGGCGGATGACTATGGGCAGGCCCCTCAGCGCCTTGAAAATGGAGACGAAGTCGTCTTTCTGTAGCTGCCGCAGGCGGCCCAGGGCCCGGGACATCTCCTCCTTGCCCTCGGCCAGGATGAACTCCCGGATGGCTGCAAGTGCCTGCGGGGAGTTGAACTGGCGCTCGGTGCGGCAGAGCCCGATGCCATCGGCACCGAACCTCCTCGCCTGTGCCACTGCCTCCGCAGTATCGGCATTGCCGAAGATACCGATCCACCTCAGACCATCCGCCCACTCCATTAGCTGAAGGAACTCCGGCTTGGTCTCGCCCTCCGCCAGGGGGAGAGCACCCAGGTACACATAGCCGGTGTTGCCGTCAATGGTGATTACGGCGCCCTTTTTGACAGTTTGCCCGTTTACCTCGAACTGCTCTCTCTTCAGGTCTATCTTCAATTCCGAGGCGCCGCAGATGGAGGGCTTCCCCATGGCCCTGGTGACGATGGCGGCGTGAGAGGTCAACCCGCCACGGGAGGTCAGCACCCCCTTGGCGGCGGACACCCCCAGGATGTCGTCGGGGCTGGTGTCGGGCCGCACCAGTATCGTGTCCTCGTTCTTCTTCGCCCTGACCACCGCTTCCTGCGGGTCGAAGACCACGACGCCGGTGGCCGCACCCGGGGCGGCGTTAAGGCCCCTGGTCAATGGCTTGAAACGCTCCGGGGCCTCGATGTGCCGGTGTATCATCGAACGCAGGTCGTCGGGTGTCACCCTCAGTATGGCGTCTTCACGTGAGAGCAACCTCTCCTTGGCCATGTCCACGGCCATCTTGACCGCAGCGCCGCCGCTGCGCTTGCCCGACCTGGTCTGGAGAATGTAGAGCCTTCCCGACTCCACCGTGAGCTCGATGTCCTGCATGTCGCAGAAATGCTTCTCCAGCGTCTGGCCGACCTGTTCAAGCTCGCGATAGGCCTCCGGCAACCGGGCACGCAGGGCCTCGATGGCCTGCGGCGTGACACGGCCGGATACCAGGTCCTCACCCAAGGCCCGCGGCAGGTACTCGCCGAAGAGGCCCCTCTCGCCGCTGCTGGGGTTACGGGTGAACACCACCCCGGTCCCCGACCTTTCGTCGCGGTTGCCGAAGACCATGGCCTGTACCACGACGGCCAGGCCGATGTCCGCCGGGATGCTGTTCAGCCGGCGGTACTCGACCGCCCGCGGATTGTCCCAAGACTCGAAAACCGTGCCCACCGCCTCTATCACCCTTTCCCTCTCGCAGACATCCAGCACGGTGTCCATCATACCCGGCATGGACACCGGCGCCGAGGAGCGTACCGAGACCGCCAGGTCACCCAGCTTCCTGCCGCAGCGCTTCTCCAGCGAAGACAGGGCTTCTTCAATTTCCGCAGCGGGCAACTTGCCGCTGTGCTTGTATTCCCGCCAGGCCTCCACGGAGACCACGAACCCGGGAGGCACTGGCAGGCCCAGCCTGGTCATGGTCACCAGATTCGCGCCCTTGTTCCCCAGCAGGCTCCTGTCCTCGCACCCGTCCTCAAAGGAATATGCGTACTGCACCTCATTGCCTCCAACATTGACCGTGCTCAACTGAGAACGATTATAACACTGCTGTCATGCTGGAAGACCCGACGAACACCCTCGGGTCTACCCGCAGGGCCTCCCTAGCACAGCGATGCCCTATTGACAGCAATACCCTGGTACCCTTAGACTTCCCCAGCATCCACACTGATGGCCCGGGCCATCGGCGCGGCAGCAGAAAAGGGCCGCCTTGAAGCGAAGAGTAGTTGTTACCGGGATGGGGGCGGTGACGCCCCTGGGCATGGGAATGGAGCAGAGCTGGCAGGGGCTCTGCGCCGGACAGTCCGGCGTGGACTGGGTCACCAAGTTCGACACCACCGGCTTCCGCACCCGCGTGGCCGGGCAGGTGAAGGGCTTCCGGGCCGAGGACTTCCTCAGCGAGAAGATGGCGCGGAGGACCGACCGCTTCCAGCACCTGGCGCTGGCCGCCGTTGACATGGCCCTCGCGGACGCGAACTTCAAGGTGACCGCCAGCCTCTGCGAGCGAGTAGGGGTGAGCATCGGCACCACCGGGGGCGGCCTGGAGACCACGGTCCATGGCCAGACGATGTTCATGAACGGCGGGCGCAACGAGGTCACTCCCTTCTTCGTCCCCATGTTCCTCACCTACATGGCCTCCGGACAGGTCTCCATGCGCTACGGCGCCAAGGGGCCCAGCCTCTGCTCCACCACGGGGTGTGCTGCCGGCACCCATGCCCTGGGAGACGCCTTACGCGCCATCCAGCACGGGGAAGCTGATGTCATGCTCGCCGGCGGGGCCGAGGCGCCGATAGTGCCCATCATACTCCACTCGCTGGGTGCCATAGGTGCCTCTACAGCCAGGGCCGACGACCCGAAGAAGGCCAGCAGGCCCTTCGACGCCCACCGCGACGGCTTTGTCCCCGCGGAGGGCGCGGCTGCGCTCATCCTGGAGGAACTGGGCTTCGCCCTCAGG
The DNA here is from genome assembly GCA_040754215.1 of Chloroflexota bacterium. Lineage (GTDB taxonomy): Bacteria > Chloroflexota > Dehalococcoidia > JACPPY01 > JACPPY01 > JBFMDE01. The sequence goes on along the minus strand of JBFMDE010000008.1, from coordinate 20,416 downwards.
CGTGGGGCGCGCATCTACGGCGAGGTCATCGGCTACGCGGCCACCGCCGATGCCTACCACGTGACCGCTCCGGCGCCAGGAGGCGAGGGGGCGGTGCGTTGCATGAGGCTGGCGCTCCAGGACGCCGGCATCGGGCCCTCAGAGATTGACTACGTGAACGCCCACGGCACCTCGACCAAGCTCAACGACGCCACAGAGACCCAGGCCATAAAGACCGTCTTCGGCGAGCATGCCAGGGCCATACCGGTCAGCTCCAACAAGTCCATGCTCGGCCATAGCCTCGGCGCCTCAGGTGCCATGGAGGCAGTCTTTACCCTTCTCACCATGAACCATGGCATAGTCCCGCCCACCATCAACCTCGACACCCCCGACCCCGAATGCGACCTGGACTACGTGCCCAACGTGGCGCGGAAGGCCACGGTGCGGACGGCCATTTCCAACTCCTTTGGCTTCGGCGGCATCAACTGTGTGCTCGTCTTCAGAAGGCTTGACTGAAGGAATGAGCATCAGGGAGCAACTGGACCCCTTCATGAAGCCGCGGAGCGTGGCCCTGCTGGGCGTCTCCCGACGGACAGGGGAAGAGGCCTTCAACATCCTGGAGAACATGCTGAATACGGGCTACCGCGGGAAGCTCTACCCGGTAAACCCCAATGTCACAGAGCTCCTGGGGCTCCATGCCTTCCCCACGGTGAAGGCCATAGCGGACCCGGTGGACCTCGCCGTGGTCACTACCCCGCGCGACCTGGCCCTGCCCATGATAAGGGAGTGCCTGGACAAGGGGATACGGGCCATCACCGTCGTCGCACAGGGCTTCGCCGACACCGGCGAGCAGGGCAGGGCACAGCAGCGGGAGATGACAAGAGTGGCCCGCTCCGGGGGCGCCAGGGTAATCGGCCCCAATACCTTCGGCACCGCCAACGCCTTCGCCAACTTCAATACCGCGTTCGTGCCGGCGAGGATGTTGCCCATACCCATAGGCCTGATATGCCAGACCGGGGTCTTCTTCGTGGGCTTCCCCGGCCTAGTGCTGCTCGGCAAGGGCTTCGACCTGGGCAACGCCTGCGACGTTGACCATGCGGAAGCGCTGGAGTACTTCGAGGACGACCCCGAGGTGAGACTGGTGGTGCTGCACATCGAGGGCCTGTCGCGGGGGGAGAGGCTCCTGGAGGTGGCCCGCCACACGACCAAGAAGAAGCCGGTCCTGGTCTGGAAGACCGGTGCCACGGAGCAGGCGGCCCGTATGGCGCAGTCACACACCGGCTCGCTCGCCGGGAAAGACGCCGTCTGGGACGCCGCCCTGAGGCGGAGTGGCGTGCTACGGGTCAGGGAGCTGGACGAACTGCGCGACCTGGTCAAGGGCTTCACCTGCCTGCCGCCGTTGCGAGGCCGTAATATCGGGGTGGTGACCTTCACCGGCGGCTATGCCATCATGGCACTGGACGCCTGCGCGCACAGCAACATCGGGATGCCGCCGCTGGGTACGGGCGCCCGGGCCATCATAGCCGGTATGTCCCCGCCCTGGCTCCACGTGGGCAACCCGGTGGACATCTGGCCGGCGATGAGCTCCAGGAGGGACTTCTCTGGGATGGCCGATGCCCTTGTGACCGCCTTCAGGGCGGTGCTCTCGGAGCCGCAGGTGCACGCCCTGCTCTTCATCGGCGGTGCCTTCGCCTCGCGCTGGACCAGGAACGTATGTCAGTTGCTCATAGACATAGCCGCGCAGTTCCCCTCCAAGCCCGTAACCGCCTACTTCTACGGCCAGTACGCCACCGAGGCCGACGAGGTGGCCTCGGCCTCCGGCAGGGTGGCCGTCTTCCCCAGCGTGGAACGGGCGGTACACACCCTCTCCCGCCTGGCAGAGTACCAGTCCCAGGCCACCGAGCCAGTTCAGGCGTGAGCAGGTGCGGTCAGTCCTCTCCGCATCCTGACACCGACTGTTGCCCAAGCGCTCATTGACGCTGTGCTGATTACTCCCTATGATGCGCATGCCGCGCTGCCGGCGTAGGTGAGAGCCGAGGCTACACTTCCATCCAAAGGAGAGTATGAAAGCATGAGGCGACCGTTGGAAGGGATTCGGGTCGTAGAGGTTGCCATGTTCCACGCTGGACCGGGTGCCGGAGCCATACTCGGAGACCTCGGCGCCGAGGTCATAAAGATAGAAGAGCCAGGGACTGGCGACCCTGTACGCAGTGCAAAGCGAGTGGGGAGCATCAACATGGAACTCCCCGGCGGCGGCAGCATCTGGTACGAGGCGTCTAACCGCAGCAAGAAAAGCGTCACCATCGACCTCAACAAGGACAAGGGAACGGAGGTACTGTATCGTCTGGTAGGCAAGTCTGACGTCTTCATCACCAGTTTCCGCAGGCCCGCTGTCGAGAGAATGAAGCTGAGCTATTCTGTCCTCTCTCAAATGAACCCGAAGCTCATCTACGCTCACATTTCCGGCTTCGGTCCCAAGGGCCCCGACCGCGACCTAGGCGCATTTGACTACCAGGGGCAGGGCAGGTCGGGCATGATGTTCTCCGTGGGCGAACCCCACATGACTCCCCTCGTCTCTCAGTTTGGGCTCGTTGACCAGGCCACCTCCATCATGGCCAGCCAGGCCATCATGACCGCCCTCTTAATGCGCGAGCGCTTCGGCATAGGGCAGGAAGTCCATGTTTCCATTCTCGGCTCTGCCCTCTACCTGCTCTATGCCAATGTCCTGGTTGCCCAGGTCGGCGGCTTCGAGGTGCCCCGACACCAGCGCCTGGGCGAGAATCCGCTGAGGAACTACTACAAATGCGCCGATGACCGCTGGCTGATAATGTCGGCTCCCCCGTGGGGAAGATACTGGTCGGCACTGTGCCAGGCGATCGGACGCCCCGACCTGGAAAACGACCCGAGGTTCGACACGGATGACAAAAGGGTCGCTAACCCCGGTCTGCTTACTGCTTTGCTTGACCAGGCCTTCGCATCATGCCCCAGGCAGGAATGGCTCGAAACCCTCGCCAAGTACGATATCCCTGCCGCTCCAGTACACCGGCTGTTGGAACTCGGACAGGACCCCCAGATAGCGGAAAACGACTACATCGTGGGCTTTGAACACCCCAGGCTGGGAAATATAAAGATACCCGGCTATCCCATCGGCTTCAGCCAGGCCAGTGCCGGGACCAGAAGCGCCGCTCCGGAGTTGGGAGAGCATACCGAAGAGGTCCTGGCAGGCATCTGCGGTTACTCGCAGGACGAGGTCGCAGGGCTGAGGGCTGAGGGCATAATATAGGGCCGTACCAGCTCCTCACCCACCACTTGACACCACACCAGGATGGTGGTAACATTATGCTATATTAGCATATATGCATAGACGGATTATGATGGACGAGAGGGAGCGGGTGTTATTTGAGAGGCAGGCGCACATCTGCAAGGCGCTGTCGGACCCGAAGCGGATCATGATCATCCACGAGCTGCGCGAGGGGGAGAGGACGGTGGGCGACCTTGTGGGGGCGCTGGGGCTGGCGCAGGCGAACCTCTCGCAGCACCTGGCGGTGCTGCGAGACAAGGGGCTTGTGGTGGCGCAGCGCCGGGGCAACAACGTCTTCTATTCCCTGGTCAGCCCCAAGATCACGGAGGCCTGCGACATGGTGCGCCAGGTGCTGGCGGAGCAGTTCGAGCGCAGCCAGGAGCTGGCCGGCGGCCTCCTGGCCGACAGGAAGTAACAAACAGGGCTTCCCCCGCCTGGAAGCCTAAGGGGTCAAGAGATGCCACTTTACGAATACCGCTGTTCTGCTTGTGGCCACAGGTTCGAGAGCCTGGCCAAGTCATCGAATGAGCCTGCTCCGCGGTGCTCCCGCTGCGGCAGCAAAGAGGTCAAGAGGATGGTGGCCGGGTTCAGCACCGGCCGCGGCTCCTGCGGGCCCCAGCCGACGTCCAGGCCTGCCCCCAGGTCATTCGGCTGAGGGTAGAACATTCGGCCGGTCGGCCTGCCCAATTTCCCCCCGGAGTAGAAGCCAATGCCCAGCCCCAAGGCGGTGGTGGACCCTCACCTGTGTCAGCCGGAGCGCTGCCCCGACGGCCTCTGTCTGGCTGCGGCCCAGTGTGAGCGGAAGATACTGAAGCAGGAGGCGCCCAACGAGGTGCCCTACGCCGACTTCTCGCTCTGTCGTGGCTGCATGAAGTGCTACACCGCCTGCCCCACCAGGGCCATCAAGAAGGCGGCCTGAAGGACAGTCTCAGTTGTCCACACGACAACGCTCCCTACATCCCTCTTGGCAGTGCCCGATTGAAGTCTAGCCTGCAACCTCTGCTCCCCTGGTATGCCGCTGTACCGCTTCGCCAGTCAGCCGATTGACCAGCCGGGCCTGTATCACGGCGAGGACAAGGACTACGGCGGCGGCCACGACCAGTTGCAGCAGGGTTTCCGTGCCCGTGGTACCCAGGCCGATGTCCATTATCGGGCCGATAACGTAGTAGGTGGGGAAGACGTAGCTCAGCCACTGCGGCAGCTCGGGGAACATATAGACGATAGCCGGGCCGAAGAGGAGCAGCCCGCCGAACTTCCAGACGGCGAAGAGGGTGTTCATGTCCTTGATCAGAGTGCCCAGGATGAGCCCGACCTCGGCGGCCATGACTGCCCCCAAGGCCAGCACCAGCAACAGAAGAAAGGGGGAGCTTCCCCAAGCCTGGTTTATCAGCAGGATGATGATACCCATGACCAGACTGAGGACCGCCCCCACCATCCCCTTGGCGATGAAGATATCGGACAGCGAGGCCGGCGTGACGGCCAGGGCCTCCAGGGTGTGTTTCTGCTTCTCCTCGATGAGCGAAGTCGCCGGCAGCATGAGCCCGCCAAGGAAGATGGCCATCATAACCGTGAACGGCAGCAGGCGCCGGCTCCAGGGGATGGTCTCTCCGTCCCCCAGGGTGACCGATTCCAGGATGATCGGCTCCGGCTGTGGACTCAGTTGATGCGTCAACTCCAGCAAGGTGGTGGCGACGATTGTCCGGTTCTTGGCCAGGCTTTCACCCCAGATATATGTGGTAATAGCCACCTTGTTGCCGCTGGTGATGGCGCTGTCAAAGTCAGCGGGTAAGACGATGCCGAAATCGGCAGCGCCACGGGAGACAGCACCCCTCAACGCCTCCGCCGAGTCGTATTCTTTGATGTATACCTGACCGGCTTCTTCAAGCAGGGGCACCAACTGGGAGCTGCCCTCATCGAAGACGGCCAGTTGCGCCGTGTCACTGAAGAGGTTGCCGAGGGCCAGGTTGACCACCAGGGTAATCAGCAGCGGCGCGGCGATGGTCATCGTCAGGATGAAACCGCGGGGGCCATGCAGCAATTCCTTCCCCAGAAGAGTGAAAACGCGCCCGATATTCATCCGTATCGTCTCCCCAGTGCCATGATGCCGATAACAGCAAAGGCAGCGCTCCAGCCGAGCATGATGAGAAAGTGACCGCTAATATCACCGAACTTGGCGCCGTAGTTGCTCAACTGGCTGATGGCGTCAGTCAGGTGATAGGACGGCAGCGCCTTGGCCCAGCCGGAAAGCAAGCCGGGCACCATGGCCCCGATGCCCGGGATAAAGAAGATGATGGTCACGACCATCCCCCAGCTGGTGACGCCCATCATATCGCGCGCCAGCGAGGCCACCAGGAAGCCCAGGCCGGTTACCAGCACACTGCCGATGAGGAGTCCCAGTACCATCGTCAGCGGTTCCCTGGACAGCCCGCCGATGATGGCCATAAAGAGCAGGACCTGGATGAAGGCCAACCCGATGCCCAGTATCGCCTTGGCGGTGAAGAGGTGGTGGAGCTTGAGTGGCGTCACCAGCAGCGCCCGTACCGTGTTCTGCTCCAGCTCAGTGCTGATCAGGCTGGCGAAGCTGAGGATTTCCGTTCCCAGAACGAGTATCGCCAGCATCGGAATGAGGCGGTCGCGCCAGGGTATCTGCGCTCCCAGCAGGTCCGGGCCCAGCACCTCGCTCCGCATCTCCAGCAGCATCTCCTGGCCGGTGGCCAGATAGGCCAACTGCTTGACAAGGGCGGTAACGGCCCCCTTGATTTCTTCCGGGGCGCCGGCGGCGAAGTACACCGTCACTGTCGGCTTCTCCCCGGCAATCAGCCTGGCCAGCAGGTCTTCCGGCAGGGCGATGGCGGCGGGATACTCGTTTCGGCTGACGGCCTCCCGCAGCTCCTCCAGGGTGGCAAAGGACTCTACCTCGATACCACGGTCGCTGGCGATGGCGCCGCCGACCGATGTCATCCCCGGAGCATAGAGGCCCAGCTTCATGGTCTCGTTCATTGTCTTCGGCATCACCATGTAGAGGACGATGTAGGCAATCAGCCCGACGATGGTCAGGATGAAATAGAACCGGTCGCGGGTGAAGAGGGCGAGGTCCTTTCTTATCAGCGTTGCAATCAGCCGGGCGTTCACTCCGTTAGCCTCCGGCCAGTTACCTTGATGAATATGTCCTCCAGTGTGGCTTCCTGGCTGTGCACGGTGACCACCTTCTCGCGGCTGAAGAGCTCCCGTACCACGTCAGCCGTCTCCGGCTTGTCCAGAGTGATGGTGCGCTCTTCCAGGTGAGCGTCACGGGCAACCTTCACCACCAGTGAGCGCTGCCCGTATTTCTGCTTCAGGTTATGCGGGGTGTCCAGGGCGGTAATCTTGCCCTGGTTGATGAAGGCCACCCGGTCACAGAGCTTGTCCGCTTCCCACATATCGTGGGTGGTGAGAAAAACGGTGGCGCCGCGCTTCCGCTCTTCCAGGATCAGGTTGCGGATGGAATCGGCGGAGACCGGGTCGAGGCCGGAGGTCGGCTCGTCGAGGAAGAGCAACTCGGGCCGGTTGACCAGGGAGCGGGCCACCATCAGGCGCTGCTTCATCCCCCTGGAGTAGTTGACCACTCTATCTTTTTCCCGGCCTCCCAAGCCTACCTGCTTCAGCAGGGCACACCCATCGAACTCTTTTATGTCAAACAGATGCGCGAAGAGCTCCAGGTTCTCCAGAGCGGTCATCTGCTCGTAGAGGTTGGGCTGCTCGAAGCAGACGCCCATCAGGGCCTGCACCCGCTCGATGTCACGGGCGACATCCATGCCCAGCAGGGTAGCGCGGCCCTCCTGCAGGCGTAGCTGGCCAGTCAGCACCTTGACGGTGGTTGACTTGCCGGCGCCGTTGGGACCGAGGAAGCCGAGGATTTCCTGCCGGGCCACCCGAAAGCTGATATCGTCCACCGCCACAAGGCTGCCATAACGGTAGCGGAGGCTCTCCACGACGATCGCATCCTGTATCATCTCTTCCCCTTTTTGTACCGGAATCTGCGGCCATCGCTGGCAATGCGCTGCAAGTTTTTGGCACATGCTATGCCTACAACAACTACATGTCAAGATACCACTCCCCAGGCGGTCTGATTGGACATGCGGAACGGGGTTGATATAAAATCGCTTATCTTGCCGCTTTTCGCGGCTGGGCGCGGTAAAGAAGCCATGGACGAGGCGTCTTTCAAGGCAGGCATATACGAAGTAAGATGGCATGGCCGCGGGGGACAGGGTGCGATCACCGCGGCCCAGATACTGGCTGAGGCTGCCCATCTCCAGGGATACCTCGGAGTCACTGCGGCGCCGTCGTTCGGCGCCGAAAGAAGAGGCGTCCCGGTGAGTGCGCTGACCAGGATATCCCGGGAGCCTATCAGGGTGTACTCGCAGGCGGTGACGCCGGACGTGGTCGTGGTCCTGGACCACAGCCTGCTGAAGGACGCGCAGGTGACCGGCGGCCTGAAGCCGGACGGGTGCCTGGTGGTCAATACGTGGCTCCCTCCTGGTGAACTGGGGCTGGACAAGAACGTGAGGGTCGTCACCGCCGATGCCACCAAGGTATGCCGGGATCTCGGCCTGGTGATGGGAGGAAGCCTCATCGTCAGCACCGCCATACTGGGCGCCTTCGCCCGCGCCAGCGACGTCGTCCAGCTATCGAGCTTCGAGAGGGCGGTGAGGGCAAGGTTCTCAGACAGCGCCTCTACCCACAACCTGAAGGCGATGAGGATGACGTACGAGATAACCAGCGCGAACGACGTGAAACGGTAGCGTGCGATGGGTACCAGGGCATGCCACCACATCTGTTGTGAATCGTCGCCCAGCGTCGGGGAGATCGGGAAGACCGGCGAGTGGCGGACATCGCGGCCCGTAATAGACAAGAGGCATTGCACGCCCGCCAAGCAGAAGAAGCCGACGTGTTTCCTTTGCTGGCTGTACTGTCCGGAGGCCGTGGTCAGCAAGACAGTCCCCGTGCGCATCGACCTGGACTACTGCAAGGGCTGCGGCATCTGTGCTGAGGTCTGTCCCACCCACGCCATCGCCATGGTGAATGAGGATGAGTTTGTCTCCCGCTAGACCTGTCCTGAGCGGAGTCAAAGGAACGGACTGAGCAGCTTTGAAGAAGGGCAAGGCCAACATCCATATCATCAACGGGAACAGGGCGGCCGCCCTGGGAGCCAAGCTGAGCCGCGTCCAGGTCATAGCGGCATACCCCATCACACCGCAGTCGCCGCTAACCGAGTTCCTCTCCCAGCTCGTGGAAAGGGGCGAACTGGAGGCGCAGTACGTCACGGTGGAGAGCGAGCACACCGCCCTCTCCGTGTGCACCTCCGCCTCCACCGTGGGGGCGAGGACGTTCACCGCCAGCAGCGCCCATGGTGTGGCCTACATGCACGAGACACTGCACTGGGCGGCTGGAGCGAGGCTCCCGGTGGTGCTGGCTTGCGTGAACCGCGCTATGGGAGCACCGTGGAACATCCTCAACGACCAGCAGGACTCCATAGCACAGAGGGATACCGGCTGGATACAGCTATATGCCCGCAACAATCAGGAGATACTGGACTTCGTAATACAGGCGTACGCGATCGCGGAGTCGGTCTACGTGCCGGTGATGGTCTGCTACGACGGGTATGTGCTATCGCACACCGAAATGCCCGTGGACATCCCGCACCAGGAAGATGTGGACAGGTTCCTTCCCCCGTACAAGCCTCACACCGTCCTCGACCCGGCGAACTCGAAGAACTACAACCTGGTGACGCTGGCCAACCCCAGGGTCAATGCCTCCGGCGTCCTCTGTCACGGCTACATGGAGCTCAGGTTCCTGCTCCAGGAGGCGCTTCAGGAGTCCAGGCAGACCATTGCGGATGTGGGCAGGCGCTTCGGTGAGTCGTTCGGGCGGGACTACTCCAACATGGTGTGGCAGGACCGGCTGGACGATGCCGAGGTCGTCCTGGTAGCCATGGGAAGCCTGGCCATGGAAGCCACCGTAGCCGCGGACATGCTTCGGAGCGAGGGGTACAGGGCCGGCGTGCTGGGGATGAGGGTGTTCAGGCCCTTCCCGAAGAGGGAGGTGGTCAGGGCCCTGAAGGCCGCGAGTCTGGTGGCGGTCTTTGACAAGAACATCAGCTACGGGTCGGAGGGTGCCGTCTGCTCCGAGGTCAAGGCAGCCCTGTACGGCAGCGATGCCAGGGCGGCGGTGCGCAACTTCATCGTCGGCCTGGGGGGCCGCGATGTGAAGGCCAGCGAGCTGGTAGACGCGGTGAAGGGGACTCTGCCCACCCTTGAAGACGGTGTCCTCAACAAAGAGGACCCGGAATGGATATGCTACATCTGAGATGACACTGGCAGTTAGGACAACGGCGGTCAACCTGACCGAAAAAGAATACCTTCTCCCGGGGAACCGGACGTGCCACGGCTGCGCCCTGTCGCTCGCCTACCGCTTCATCCTCAAGGCGCTGGACGGCCAGGCCATAGTGACGGTGCCGGCGAGTTGCCTAACCGTGTTGCACGGCATGTACCCGGTAGCATCGGTCGACATCCCGTGCGTCAACACGCCTTTCCCCTCGGTCGCTGCCTCTGCCTCCGGCCTGGTTGCGGGGCTGAAGGCCACGGGCAGGAAGGGCCTCACGGTGGTGGCCGTGGCCGGGGATGGGGGCACGCACGACATCGGCATTCAGGCGCTGAGCGGAGCGGCGGAGAGGCAGACCGACTTCATCTACATCTGCTACGACAACGAAGGGTACATGAACACCGGCAACCAGCGCTCCGGCTCCACGCCGCTGGGGGCCATCACCTCCACCACCCCGCTGCTGGGCAAGAGGCAGCACCAGAAAAACATGGCTGCGATAATGGAGGCCCACGGCATCCCCTATGTCGCCACCGCCTCGGCGGCGTACCCCCTTGACCTGTACGAGAAGGTGAGGAAGGCCAGGGCGATAGAGGGCACCAGGTTCATACACATATCCACCCCCTGTCCACCCGGCTGGCTCTTCCCCGCCAGCCAGAGCGTGAGGGTCGGGGAGCTGGCAGTGGAGACGGGCATGGTCATCCTCTACGAGACTGAAGACAGCAGTTTCCGCCTCACCGCTGCCAGCGCCGCCATCGCTGAGAGGGGCAAGCTCAAGCCGGTGAGGGAGTATTTCGCCGCCCAGGGCAGGTTCGCCAAGATAACCGAGGAGCAGGTAGAGGAGCTTCAGAGATGGGTGGACTTCAGGTGGGCGCGCTGCCTGCAGAGGACATCCGGCACCTAGCGAGTTACCCCGGTACCCTCCCCAGGGGCGGCAAGACAGCCACTGGCGCCTTTGGCCTGGGCAATTGCGGGCTTTGCCTGAGTACACCTCAGCCTGCGGCGGTATCAACTATCGGAAGCGGCCAATCCTCCTGGCTATCACTGGGTGGGGAGACGGGAGAGCCGAAACCGGCCTAAAATATGGATTGAGTACTTGGCTCTTCCCTAACTATCGTTGCCCACCGGAACACGCGAGCCCATCGAACGAATCCACTCTTCTGTTACCAGCCTATCCCACGCTATTCGAACGTGTTCCGGCCTGAAGAGCCGCTCTTTGCGTTCGTTCCAGCTACGTATCAGTCCGACTGCTCCGTCAACATCTACTGCTGTCATGTCGTGGACTGCCACCCAGTGTACCGACGAGAGAAGCTCCATGCCGTACGGAGTCTCGAAACCATCAACCAAGGCCGACACCCGTTCCAGTCTCCTTGCTGCTTCCGGATGTTCCGTGAGAAACATGTCGGCTTTACCAGGAGCTTCTGGCAGTAGCTCTATCTCGACATCAGGCTTCTGAGTGTCCCCATAACCACGGATATAGTGGCCTTCGAGAACCTCCAGAACCTTGTTTAGGTTGTGAGCGTATGGGCCATAGGTATGCTTGACATAGTGCAATCGCAGGTTCTGGCCAGATTCTTGGAGAAAATAGGCAAGCTTCTGTATTTCAAGTAGAGTCAGCCGATAGGCATTCCGGTCATACAATTGCATGAGCTTGATGAACAAAGCACGGGCGACTGTCATGCGTGGTTCTCTCGTTCCGATGGGCATCTCCTTAGTGGAAGGAGTGCCCGCCGGTTCGTAGAGGTGAACTTCGACTTCTGGAAGCCCCGAGAGGGCGTCTTCGATCATTGATCGAACGCGCTTCCAGTTTAGACCCCCGAGTCCACAACCGAGCGATGGTATCGCAATCGAGCCGATCTTGCGGTTGCGCACTTCCGCTACGAGGGCGCGCAATCCCGCTTCGATATCTTCGTAACGAGAGCGGCCCTTCCAATGGCGTTTGGTAGGGAAGTTGACGATGTACCTCGGATTGAGTATCCGACCAGTCTCGTAAACGAACATGTGCCCGGGCCTTATCTCTCCCTTGCGACACGCCTTCAGGTACGCATCGTAATTGTCAGGGAAGGCTTTCTTCGACTGGAGGGCGATTCCCTTGCCCATCACCCCGACACAGTTGACAGTGTTGACGAGCGCTTCAGCGCTGGCCTCTAGGAAGTTCCCTCGGACTACTTTTATCATGCCATCACACCTCACTCAATAGTACCATTGTCTGCGAACTGTAACGGGGATAGATGAACCGTGGTCCGCGATGATGTTTACAACGTGATTCCTAACGGTGTCGTTGAGAACGCCTATCTCCTGAACTAGACCCCATGGGCAGAACCGATGCACCAGGAATTCCGCTTGCTTACGACGCTGGCGGTCCGGTTCCTCCACAGTATCATTCCATCGGTCTGCATAGACCACGTCCCAGTCGACTTCGTCGAGGTCAGCAACTCGATAGTACCAGCGGGAGTAAGCTGCAATTCCATGCCCGTCAGAGAAGACGAAAGAAAGACCAGCTTCAACAACCGCTTGCACTGTCGATACAACGTAGATCAGGGGTTTTTGACCCTCCGTGTACCCATCGACCCGACCAGTATGTAACTGTAACAGCATCGGCGATCGGGGGCCGAAATAGAATGGCACGTAATCGTGGATCGTGCCACACGGTCCACAAGGGACCTGCCGGGTTCCTCTTTCATTCTGGATATCAACGTTATGTATGGTACGGTATGACAAGCCGTCCGCAGGAACGTGCTTTGGAGCATGCATCCCTTTCCGCTTCAGGCACACCGCCAGGTTCTCAACATGTATTAGGCGGTAGATGGGGGTCGGATGCGGTGTCGGCATCATTGTCCCCCGACACAGTTCATTACCACGGGTGTCCACCTATCATAGCCACCCAAGTCTAGCGTCGGCCGCTTCTCTTACTTCCCGGTGCTTCACCCGCTTATTCTCCGCTAGTATCTTTGAATCTAGGCCCTCGGTTAACCACCTCGCTATCACCCATACTGTGAAGCAACTCTTCTATGCGTCGCATCGCCAAAGGGGATGGCTTGGCGCGCCTGTTTTCCCACCGATTGATCGTAGGAAATGTGACACCCAGCCTAGCCGCGAACTGTTCCTGAGTGAGGCCGGTTCGTTGCCGTAGCTTCCGCACTAGCCCCGCCAAGTCAGTCTGAGGCTCCAAGCCCGACTCCTTTCGCACCAGTCACGCGTCTTGAGGCACACGAGAGACATATCAATCGCCTCATCATCTACCATATCGTATGCCTTAGCAGATGGCATGTCAAGCCCTGCTGCAACAAGGCAGTCCGAAGGTCAGCGAAGGGTTTATCGCTCCGAATGTCCGCAGTTGACTAACGCTGCAGCCGGTCCACGTTTCCGGGCAACCCTTCCGGTCCCACCACCAGTTCCCAGGCCACGAGTTCCAGGTCTTTCTCCGAGGGCTGAACGCTGTCGGGACGGCCGATAGGCCGGTCGAGACCTTCGGCCTGTATCGCGTCACGCAACTGACTCAATGCCACCAGCCATTTCTCCTTGGCTCCCCCGACCTTCATGCGGTTGACTACCCGCACCGGGTCAGCCATGGCGCGCCGCTTGAGCGCGTCGGACGGCAGAGTCTGCTTGGCCCAGTCGTTGAACCACTTCCACAGGTCCTTGTCAGCAGCTAGCAGGTCGTCCCGTTGCAGGACGTGCTTGAGCTTGGCGATGAACTTGCTGGGAGTCTGCGAGGCCACCGCCTGCAAGTAGGAGGCACCTACCTGTGCTACCGCCGCCTGCAACGGCTTTCCAAGATACGAAAACGGGTTCACATCCCCCGTCAACTCTAGCCGCATCTCATCGGGACTGGCCTGTATGATCCCTATCACAGCGTTCGGCGACGTGTCTGGGTGCGCAACGTCCCCAAGAGGATAGAAGCGCCAGAACGTCTCGCCGCTGATCTCCTCGGGCATCTTGAGCATCACGTAGACGCCGGCCTTCGGCCCTTTCTTGATGCTGTAAACCCCGTTGGGTATCTTGGCTACGTCCTCGGTGGCGTATTTCTTCATGATGTCCAGGTACTGATTGAGTACCTGGAGCCCTTCGTCCAGCCCCTGGTTCCGCTCGCCTTCCAGGTACACCTCCTCCGCCTTGGCCCCGCCGCTCCGCAGCCTCATGATCTTGTCAAGCTGCCTGGCCTCTATCTGCTCTCCCAGGACCGAGGCGTCCAGTGCCACCGCGTCCTCTATCGTCTCCAGCTTTCGCGTCAGGCTCTTTACCAGCTTCAAAAGGTCTTCAAGCCCCTGCTCCGGCATGACGTTGTAGATATACACCTTCTCATGCGGCGAAAGGAGCCTATCAATGCGGCCTGCGCGCTGGATCATCCGCACCGGGTTCCAGTGCAGGTCGTAGTTGATAACGTACTGTGCATCCTGAAGGTTCTGGCCCTCGGAAAGGACATCAGTAGCAATGAGCAACTCGATGCTCTTCTCCCTGCACGTCCGGACGCGTTCCACAAGAGCGGGGTCGTCCAGCGGTTCCGCTTCCCTGAACGATGCCAGCGGTGCAAAATGCTCCAGCACCGCCCGGCGTCTTTTCTGGTCGTCGCTGCCGGTTAGAAGCGACGTCCAGCGATGGTTGGAGAGGTTGCTTTTCACGCGGATGTCCTTACCCAGCACCTTCAGGTTCCCGCCCAACTGCCGGAACAGGTACTGGGCGGTGTCACGATAGTTGGTGAAAATGACCACCTTTGTCGGCAGGCCGTGCTGGTCCGTCGCGGGCAATGACTCCAGTAGTTTCCGTACCTCCAACGCCTTTGGGTCGCCCTTCTCGCCCCACATCTCTTCCAGCCAGGCCAACTTGTCCAGCAGGCCCTTCAGCCTATCGCGGTCTTCGGTTGCGTCCCGTCGCAGTTGCGACAGCAGGTCCGGGTCCGTCGGCGCATCGTGCTCAGTCCTGAGTGCCTCTACAGCTTTGGGGTCCCAGTCCGCCACGTCCTGTTCCTGGTCCGGCAGGCTCCCACCGAGCACCGCCCGCAGCCGGTAGGCCTGCTTCGGTGTGATCACCCTGCCCTTGTCGAGCCGTGCGAGGAACAGGTCGAGGTACTCGACCAGGGAGCCCACCGTGGTTTTCAAAGCCGCCACCGAGCTTTCCATGCGCTTGAGCAGTATGGTGCGCATAATGCCCACGAAGTTGGCGTTGCGCTGCTTTAGCCGTTCGGCAGTCTCGCGTTCGCCCGTATCTACGCCATAAGACTCGAGCTGGTAGACAGCGAAGTTGAGGTTTTCTATAGCGTCTATGACGTCCCGATAGATGTCCCCGTACAGGTTCTGCAGGGAGTAGCCGATAGCCTGCGGTATCTCGTGTTCGGGGAAGCGCAGCGGCTGGCCGCCCACCTCCATCGGTTCGCCAGCCTGCTGCATGGCGCGTATGTCATGCCGGGTCCGGCGCACCAGGCTAAGCATCATGGCGTCGAGCAAGCCGGAGCCACCACCCCCCTTTTCTATAGCCTGGAAGGTGGCCTGCAGGTTCGATATCGGGCCACGTCCCGCATACCAGGTATCGTCGCCGCGCGTCATCAACATGAGCTGGTTGTAGAGGTCCCAGATGGAGTTGTTGACCGGAGTCGCCGTGACCAGGACGACGCGCTTGTCCGGGATGCCGCCGCGTATCATCTCCATCAAGGCGCGGTAGCGCTTGGTGTTGCTGTTGCGGAAGTTGTGCGACTCGTCCACCAGCACGATGTCGAACTTTTCCTGGTAGCGCCGCAGCCGCCTTTCGTATCTATCTCTCTCCAGCGGCGAGGCCACCTCGTCGAGGTCAACCAGCTGCGGCAGCGACTCCATGGTGGCGGTCTCACCCTGGATGCCGTACTGGACGAAGCGGTCCACGTTCCAGTTGTCCTCCAATTGCGCCGGACAAACGACCAATGCGCGGACCTTGCCTTCACGTCGCCTGGCGAACTCACCGAGTATCCCCAGCCCCTCGTAGGTCTTGCCTAGGCCCACGGAGTCGCATAGCATGGCGCCCCAGTGCCGCTCCAGCAGAGTGATGCAGCGCTGCACGGCATGCTGCTGGAACCCGGCCAGCCGGTCGGCGATGTCCTCGGAGAGACCCAATTCAAGGAACCGCCCGTAGGCCGCGTGAAGGGACTTGAGGAACACCTGCCACGGCGTGTAGCGGCGGCCGAAGAGGACGCATTCCTCGAGCCTCTGGATGAACTCCTGCTTGCAGTCCTGCCCGAGGCCCCACTTGGCGTCGAACCACGCTTCCAGTTGTCTGACCAGCGTCGGCTCGTAGGTGGCCAGGTTCAGCTCCGCGTTGCCGCCCAGCCCGCTCCTGGTCAGGTTGCTCGAGCCGACGGCAGCGAAGTCGCCCATCTCCCCGGCGAACAGGTATGCCTTGGCGTGCAGGCGGGTCTTCTGGGACTGGAAGTCGAGCACCTTGCCCGCTTCAACCTTCCCGACATCGGCCCCTAGGAAACGCCGCACCTCGACGCCATCGCGCTTCAGGAAGGAGACCAGTTCCCGCACGCGGGCCCATGCGGCCAGATTGAAGGCCTCGGTTGACTTGTCCTCGCCCCGCTCCAGCAGCGCGGCCCGCTCCTGGTGGCTGAGCAGCAGCCAGGGATAGCCGCCTTCGAGGAAGTTGTACCAGTCCACCGATTCCGCCGGCCCGCGCAACTCGTCGGCTTCCTTGGGTCCAGACAGCACGTCGCCGGGGCCTCGCCGGTTCATGAAGGGCCGCTCGCCGAGGAGCAGTTGTACGGTGGAGGCTTTGCTCAGGCCAGCCTCCAGCGCCAGGAAGCCGTCGGGGGTCAGGTAGGCGGTGGCGATGCGTACCTGTCTCGGCAGCACGCGCTGCAGCGCCCCCAAGAGATGGTGCTCCATGGAGCCGGTCGCAGGGTCGTTGGCGATGGGGAGGGGCGGCTCAATCATCGTCATCTGGGACCTCTTCACAACCTTCCACGTTAGGATTCCTGCGGGAGACCCACTGTCGTATCAGGTGCCAATCGGAATCTGACAGGCCGAACGAATTCTGGATGGTGGATGTCACCAAGTCGTTGTCTATGTTGGCGTCATCGGCCACGTGGAGGACCGCATCATTCAGCATCTTCCTTGCACCCTCCTGAAGGGTCGGCAACGGCAAGACCTCCAAGTAGTCAATGAACATGCGGAGGTACCCTCCACGAAGCGTGTTGCTGACCATGCATAGGAGGAACTCGAACACCGAAGAATTCAGCGCAGTTACTGTCCAAGGTTGAAGGCGCGGAGTGAAGTAGGTCGTATTTCCCGAGAAGTGCCCTCGAGAGTCCCAAGCGAAACGCATGGCACGAGTGATATCCGGCCAGATAACCTTCGGCCGAGCGAACTCCGAGTAGTAGGTACATGCCCTCAACTCCCACCAGAACCTGCCCTGGTCGGCGCGCGGACGTAGCTTCTTCTCGAACCAGCTAAGGTGTTCGTGAATCGCCGGGTAGGCGTCGCGGAACATCTCGCGGGCCTTGGCCTCGGTCTTCGCCTTCGCCCAGGGGTGGCTGGCGTCGCTATCACCGCTGCTCTGGATGGCTATCACGTACAAGCCCGCCCACTCCGGCTTCCAGCGCTTGATGTCACGGCCCCGCAGCCACGGCTTGATGACCTCCGCGCTGCGCGGGTCCTCGGCCACCAGCTCGTCACGCTTCGCCTGGTCTATGACGAAGGCCTCATTAAGACCGGTCTTCACTCCGTAGTATATCCTGCCTTTGACAAACTCGCCCAGCGGTGTGCCGGTGTTCATCAGCCTGTGGAACAGTCGCACCAGTGCCGGGTCTTCCAGCACCCAGCCCTCCTTGCGCAGCAGGACTTGGGGGTAGGCCCCGTGCCCGTAGTCCGCGAGCATACGCTCGAGTCCTTCCAGCGCCTGCCGCACGCTCTCCTGGTTCACCGGCTTGCCTTCTTTCGCAAGCTGGGCGCGGATGGGGAAGGCCAGGTCGGCCACCTGGAGGTTGTTATCCCCTTCGCCGCCGTCCCTGCGCCCCACCAGCACAGCCGGGTAGGCAGCCACCGGCTTGCCCCCCGCCTCGAACAGCGGAAGGTCGCCGAAGTCTGTGACGCGCTGAAGCCCAAGGACACTCGCCAGGTGGCCCCTTATCCCTTCACCATAGGCGGCCCGCATGTACTTGTTGCTGGTGATGAAGGAAAGCCAGCCGCCATCGCGCAGTATCTGGACGGCCCGCGCGTAGAAGAAGACGAGTATGTCGGCGGTGCCGGAATAGACCTCAGGGAAGGCCTGCTGGTAGCTCTTCTGGTCTTCCGGGTCGAGCTTTTCCTGGCGCACGTAGGGTGGGTTGGCCAGCACGATGTCGAAGCCGCTGGAGGGCGGCTCGAAGACCTCGAAGAAAGCCACCGGCCAGAGGAACGGCTTCTGGTATGGGGCTTCCGGCCCCAGTTGCCGGAGAAGCCCTTCGAGCTGGGCGACACGCGCCCGGGCCTCCGCCGCCTTCTTGGGGTTTCCCGCGCCGGAGCGGTACTGTGTCTCCTCCTTCGCCTCCTTCAGTTCCGCTTCCAGGTGGTGGCGAACGATCCTGGTCTGTGCGTTGCCTATCTTGTCCCGAAGCTCCTTTAGCCGCTTCGGGTCTTCCTGAGTGCCTTCGAACTCCCGCTTCCAGCGCTCGATCAATGCCTGTTCCCGTGCTACCTTGCCTTGAAGCTCCAGCGGCGGCTGGTAGGAGCCCTGGGGAAGCGAGGCCGTGAACGGTATGCCCGCGACACGGTCTACGAGCGAGTCACCCGCGACCACACGGAAGTCCAGGTTGGGCAGGGGGTCGAAGGTACGGGGGTCGTCGTGGTCCAGCACCAGCGATAGCCAGAGCCGTAGCTGGCAGATGTCCACTGCCTCGGGGTTGATGTCCACGCCGTACAGACTCCACTGGATGGCGCGGCGCTTCCACTTGGCGACCTCATCCTCCTCCCGCTCGACATACGCCCCCTTCGTGTGCATCAAGCCCCGCCGCAGGTGCACTATCTCGTGCATCATGCCGACCAGGAAGGCGCCGGAGCCAACCGCGGGGTCGCAGACGCGGACGTTTTCCAGCGCGTCCACGAGCTTGTCTTCAAGTTCAGCGCCGGGCGACCAGCCGTCCTCGACCGGCTCGTCCGCGACCCTGCGCAGCCTGTCGAGTACCTCTTGCTGGACGCCGGTGACATCTCTCAGGTACCCGTCGAGCGCCTGCCGGCACATGAAGTGTACGACCTCTCTTGGAGTGTAGTAGGTGCCGGTGTCGTGGCGCTCGTCGCCCTGGTACAGGTTCTCGAATACGCGGCCGAGCAACTCAGGGTCCGGGTCCACCGACTGGTCGTCTGGCGTCGATTCGCGTGTGGTGAAGCGGTACCGGGAGAGCAGATTGAGGGCGGTCATCTCCCTCTCGGGGTCGAAGGCGTCGTCGGGCAGCGCGACCGGTCCCGCGGCTTCAACATCGTCCTCAAGCTTGTTGCGGCGGAACAGGCCGCCGTTCAAGTATGGTGTCGGCCCGAGCAGGTCGCGCACCTCCGGTCCGGGCCGTCGAAGGGCCATTCCCTCAAAGAACAACCTGGTCAGCAGGCCTCGATAGTAGCCACCTGGCGCCCGGTTGCGCTTGGCCCAAAGGTCGAGCAGGTAGGTAGGGGAACCAAGGCCGGTGCCGTCGTAGCCAAGCCAGCGCTTGGCCTGCAAGAACCAGAGGAAGAGCATGCGGCCCATCTGTCGCGTGGCCCAGGCGCGGCACTGGTCATCTGTCATCCGGCGCACGTAGGGATGGTCAGGGTTGGACTCCTTGAGAGCGCGGGCAACGACATTGCGCACGGCGGCGTATTCCTGGTAGAAGGCCCTGGTCACCCGCTCGACGCTGAACGTCTTCTGCCACAGCTCGGAGACTTCTCTCAGCGCTGCTCCGGGCCGCACCCACAGCGCGGACAGAAGCTCTCTGTGAAACCGGGTCGGCTCATGGAGGTCGACGAGGGCGCGCACGGTGGCCACCGGCCCTCGTCCGGTCCCATCGCCGCCCGCCCTGGGCAGCACGAACTCCGCCTCCCGTCGGATACCGTCCGGGACCATGATGAACAGGGAGCGGTCGTCTTGCGAGTGCTCTATCAGGGCACGTGCGATGCGGCGACGGGCGCGGTCGCGCTCGTGGGGCCGAATCCCCCAGTTGCTGATGATTGTCACATAGAGCCCGACGCAGCCAGGGTCTGCTGTGAGGCCGCCGACGCGATAAAGTCCCAGCACGCCGAAGCGGTCGGTCCGGAAGTTGAAGAAGGCCGAAAGGGGCGTTACGTGACCGGCTAGCAGGTCAACCGGCGACGGGGTCGGCTGGAAACCCAGCACTGAAGCCAGCGGGCCGGCTTTCTGCGGGTCTCCGCAGAAGTACTTCAGCCGTTGGGCTACCAGGCTAAGGTCCGGCACAGACGTCCCCACCGGCGTCCAGACTTGTCCGGGTGCGGCTATAGGCTCTTTTCCTAGGGGTCATACTCGCCTTACCAGATGAGTCCGGTCATACTCTGCCCTTGTTTCCCCAACTATGCTCCAAAGCGAAGCTCTTGGCCAGGCCCATTCTACCACTGCCGTGGTTAGCGGGGAAGACGTCCTCATCTTGGAGCGGCGCTTGACCATGCCTCGGACATGATCAACGTGTGACCGGTCCTTGCAGGAGTGCACCCTATTTGGATAACGATTCCCCAACGACTTGTCTCACAAGGTCTGATGACGTACACTGAGGACATGAATACTAAGAGGTTGTCAAAATCGGTTCGTAAGTTTGTTCGAGGGGAGAAGGCACGGATTCGTCGGACGGTGCCA
>JBFMDE010000007.1:23473-41213 GCA_040754215.1 Chloroflexota bacterium | reverse complement strand
CCATGCTCCCATATATTCTCATAAACCAGTTGCAGTTGCTTATCTTCATTCTTCCAACCCCTAGTTTCGGCCATGACATCGGCTCGCCCGCCGCAATAATGCAGAAACCCCCGTAGGCGTTCAAGCATAACCATCATACAGTAATGGTAAGGATGATAAGCTCCGCCTCCATATCGAGCTAAATGGTCTTTCTTATCTATAACCACCGCAAACAATATCATTCGTGCCTTAGTTAGAAATTCCAAGAAGCCATTTTCCCAAGCTATATTCTTTTCAGGGTTAGCAAGCCTACCAAATGGTCCCTTGCGTGCCATGATTAGCCTTCTAACAAGAACCACTGGGTCGTCTGGGTTGTGAGGAAAATGGTTTTGCTTCAATTCTTCTAGAGTTGGATGAAATGTTGTCCGATAGTATTCCTGCTCAATGGCTATGCCAAGCAAACCTAGATAGCGGTTGTCAGGGACATGGAGGGAAGAGTAGCTATGGTCGCCTGACTCGTCAACATACAGCCGAAAGAGGGACATATATCTATTATATCATTGGTGTGTCAAAGGCATAATTGCCAGCAACCTTGACCACTGTGGTATACTTTCAGCCGCAAGGTGTCCGGGTTGAAAGGCAAGTCCCTCGTCTCCATATCTGACTTGAGTGGCGGGGAGGTGTGGCAGCTCATTCAGCGGGCTGCCGCGATGAAGAAGGAGGCCATACCGAAACTCCTGGCGGGCAAGACCCTCGCCCTCCTGTTCGAGAAGCCGTCGCTGCGCACGCGCGTCAGCTTCGATGTGGCCATGAGCCAGATGGGGGGGCACTGTCTCTACCTTTCGCCCCAGGAGGTAGGGCTCGGCACGCGGGAGCCTTTGCTCGACGTGGCCCGCGTACTCAGCCGTTATGTGAACGGCATCGTGGCGCGCACCTTCTCACATCAAACGGTGGAACTGCTGGCGCAACACGCGACCGTGCCGGTAGTGAACGGTCTCTCCGATGCTGAGCACCCCTGCCAGGCGCTGGCCGACCTGTTGACAATTTATGAGAAGATGGGCAAACTGAGGGGCGTGCTCCTGGCTTATGTGGGCGATGGCAACAACGTGGCCCACAGCCTGATGCTGGCCGCCGCACTGACCGGCATGAGGTTCAGGATAGCATCGCCGCAGCGATATGCAGTGCGCGCCGATATGTTGGAGAGGGCCAAGGAGTACGCTGCTAAGCATGGCGGTGAGGTGATGTCCACCGAGGACCCTGCTGAGGCCGCGGCCGGGGCCAGCGTGGTATACACGGACGTGTGGGTGAGCATGGGACAGGAGAACAAGGCCAGGGAGCGCCTGAAGGCCATGGCACCGTACCAGGTGAACACGAAGCTACTGTCCCGAGCCATGAAGGATGCCGTCATCATGCACCCTCTCCCCGCACACCACGGGCAGGAGGTCGCCGAGGGGCTGCTCTACAGCCCTCAGTCGGTGGTCTTCGACCAGGCCGAGAACCGGCTCCACCTGCAGCGAGCACTCCTGGCCGAAGTGATGGCCTGAGCTCCCCTTTACTGGCGCAGTGACGACCCCGGGCGGAGTATGCACCGAATGAGATGTGAAACACTTGTGGAGGCGAAGGTTCCGGTGAGCACTGGAGTGGACAAACCCCTCGTGGCCATCGTGGGCCGGGCCAATGTGGGCAAGTCCACGTTGTTCAATCGCATCGTGGGCAGGCGCATCGCCATCGTGGAGGATACTCCGGGAACGACCCGCGACCGCCTCTACGCCGATGCCTCGTTCGGGGACAGGGAGTTCACCCTCATTGACACCGGCGGCCTGGAGATAAAGCCAGGCTCGTCACTGGCACAGAGCATAAGAAATCAGGCGCAGGCAGCAATGGCAGAGGCAGATGCCATCCTGTTTGTCGTTGATGTCCGCGATGGACTGACCGCCGGCGATTGGGACATCGCAGAAAGCCTCCGCAGCTCCTCAGTGCCAGTGTTGCTGGTGGCGAACAAGGCCGATGACCCAAGGCATGACCTCGGGGCTGCGGAATTCAACCAGCTCGGGCTGGGAGAGCCCGTCCCCGTCAGCGCCTATCACGGGCGCAACCTGTCAGACCTCGCCAGTAGCCTCGCCTCTTTGCTTCCGCACGTTGCCTACCCGCCAGCTCAGCCCGGCCTGATGAAAGTGGCCATCGTGGGCAGGCCCAACGTGGGAAAGTCCATGCTGCTCAACGCCATCCTTGGTGAGGAGAGGGCCATCGTCTCCGAGACCCCTGGCACCACGCGCGACTCCCTGGATACAATCTTTGACTACTGTGGCAGTAAAGTGCTATTAATAGACACTGCCGGGCTCAGGCGCCGGGGGCAGGTCAAGGCCGGAATCGAGTACTATAGCGTCCTGCGTGCCCTCAGGGCCATCGCCCGCTCGGACGTATCGCTTCTGGTGATAGACGGCTCGGAGGGTGTTACGGCACAGGACCTGCACGTTGCCGGATACATCCACGATGCCCACAAGGGAATGGTATTGCTGGTGAACAAGTGGGACCTGGTGTCGCCCGAGTCAAGGGAACCGTTGTCACAGGAGATCCACAAGAGGTTCCGCTTTGTCCCCTACGCACCGGTCAACTTCATCTCAGCCAAGCTGGAACAGGGGACCGAGCTTGTCCTGCCCCAGGCCGAGAGGGTATGGAAGGAAAGGCAGCGAGAGGTGGGGGCGGATGCTATGGCAGATTTCCTGGCAGGCACATTGGCCCGCCACAACCCACCACCTATAGGTACACGACAACTGAAGGTTTTCTCAGCAGAACAGACCGGCGTCAACCCACCGACGTTCGTATTCATGGTGAACGACCCCGAACTGGTGCACTTCTCCTACCGTCGCTATCTCGAGAACAGCCTGCGGCAGGCCTTCGGCTTCTACGGCTCTCCACTCCACCTGGTCTTCCGCGGGAGGGTGCGGCGCCGTCATCCATCATCGGGTCGTGAAGACAAGCAGGGGGTGGAATAATGGTCCTGGGTAAATTCATCGCAATCATCCTCATGGCCTATCTCATCGGTTCAATACCCTTCGGAGTCCTGGTCGGCAGGTGGGCCGCCGGCATAGACCCGCGCCACTACGGGAGCGGGAACATCGGCGGCACCAACGTGATGCGAGTCCTGGGTGCCAGGTACGGCATCCTGGTCATCGCATTGGATGTATGCAAGGCGGCTCTCGCAGTCTGGCTGGCCACGATTATCTTCGGCACCACGGTGGTGGCACTGGACAAGTTCTACCTGCACCGCCAGGTAGCCGGGCTGGCAGCAGCGCTCGCGGTCATCTGCGGTCACAACTGGCCGGTATTCCTCAAGTTCCGTGGCGGGAGGGGCGTGGCCACATTCTTCGGTGCACTCCTGCCCATAGCGCCGGCAGCGGCCATATTCGGCGCCGAAGTGCTGGGGGTAGTAGCTGTCTCCACCCGCTACATGTCCGCAGGCTCCATCGCCGGCGCCTTTGCCGCCTGGGCCATCCTCATCCCGTTGACCCTGTTCAGTTCCTTCCCTCCCATCTTCCTCGGCGTGGTGTTGGCAGCCGCAGCGATCGTGGTCTATCAGCACCGAGACAACATCAAACGCCTGCGCGCTGGCATCGAACGCAAGCTGGGTGAAAGGGCCGAAAAGGCACGCTCTGCCGCCTAGCCTAGCCTAGCCCAACTCCTGAGGAAATAGCCATGCCAAAGCTCACCGTCATTGGCACCACCTCCTGGGGCACCACCCTTGCCGTCATCCTGGCACGCAAGGGACTGGAGGCATGGCTCTGGGCCCGTACCGCCGAGATGGCCCAGGAGTTGAACCAGGGACGTGAGAATGTGCCCATCCTCCCAGGTATTCGCTTCCCCGACAACCTTCGGGTGACCGATTCGATGGAGGAGGCCCTCTGCGACGCCACGGCTGTAGTATTCGCCGTG
Source organism: Chloroflexota bacterium (assembly GCA_040754215.1). Taxonomy (GTDB): domain Bacteria; phylum Chloroflexota; class Dehalococcoidia; order JACPPY01; family JACPPY01; genus JBFMDE01. Next base: position 37,301 of record JBFMDE010000007.1, on the reverse strand, counting down.
CCCTCTCAGAGCATGAGGACAAACGCAGAGCTGGTGCTGCCGCACCTAGACCGCTGGACTCTGGTGGTCGGTGCCGCCAAGGGCCTGGAGCTAGTCTCCAACTTGAGGATGTCACAGGTCCTGGCCGAGGTCCTCGACATCCCCCTCTCATCCATCTGCGTGCTCTCCGGACCGAACCTGGCACATGAGGTGGCACGGGGGCTGCCAGCAGCCTCTGTCGCAGCCTCGTACCGACAGTCGCTGGCAGAGAAGGCGCAGCACCTGCTCTCTGCACCCAGCTTCTGCGTCCTTACCAGCGATGACGTGGTCGGGGTAGAGCTGGGAGGAGCTCTGAAGAACATCATTGCCCTGGGGGCCGGCGTTGCCGACGGGCTTAGCCTGGGGGACAATGCGAAGGCGATCCTGGTCACTGAGGGCTGGGCAGAGATCACCAGGCTGGGGGTTGCCATGGGTGCGCGTCCTGCCACCTTCTCTGGCCTGGCTGGACTGGGGGACCTGGTGGCCACCTGTGCCAGCCCACTGAGCCGCAACCACTTCTACGGCGAACAGCTCGCCAAGGGGCGCACGCTGAAGGAGATATCGAGCGCCACTCCACACGTCGCCGAGGGTGTACCCACCACCAAGGCCGCCTACGAGCTGGCACAGGACCTGCGGGTGGATATGCCCATCATACGCCTGATGTACAGGCTGCTGTTTGAAGGCCTGGTACCCAGGGATGCCGCCAGGGAACTGATGGCCATCACCGCACGCATCGCCGGGAAAGTGGCCTAGCGGGCCATCCCCACCTAGTGGAGAATACTCCGCTTCTTCTTGCCACCGCTCGCCTGCGAGTGACCCAGCGAGTCTTTCAGCTCCCGGAGGAGCTCCCTCTGCCTCTCATCCAACGAGGTCGGGGTGACCACGCGCACCCGGGCCAACTGGTCCCCCCTCCTCCCACCACCCGGACTCGGGGCTCCCCTGCCCTTCAGGCGGAAGGCATCGCCATTCTGAGTGCCCGCCGGAATCTCCACTGCCATTGGCCCATCAAGCGTTGGCACCTCCACCCGGTCACCCAGCGCCGCCTGGGCGAAGTTCAACGGCAGTTCATAGAGGATATCCTGACCGTCACGCTGGAACAGCGGATGCGGTGACATCGTTAGCTGGACATACAGGTCACCCGAAGGACCTCCCCATAGTCCTGAGTCCCCCTCCGCGCTCAAGCACACCTGGAAACCATCGTCCACTCCAGGAGGTATCCGGACCACCAGCCGGCACAGTCTCCGCTCCCGACCCCTGCCGCTACAGCCAGTACACGGCTGCAAGACGACCTTCCCCTCCCCCCCACAGCGGTCACAGGGCACCACGTTCACGAAACGGCCGAAGATGCTCCGCTCCACTCGCTGCACCTCACCCGAGCCGCCACAGTTGGCACACCTCTCCGGGCTCGTGCCCGGCTGACAGCCGGTGCCGCGACACCTGGCGCAAGGTTCCACCCGCCTGACCTCCACCTCCCTCTCGCAGCCGAAGACAGCTTCCTCAAAGGAAATGGTGAATTGCACGTTCACATCCGCACCCCGCCGGGGTCCACGACGCACCCTGGCGGCACCGCCAAAGAAGGCATCGAAGATGTCCCCCAGCCCGCCGAAATCAAAGCCTTCGAAGCCACGCCCATACAGGCCACCCACATCCACCATGCCATACCGGTCATAGGAGGCGCGCCTCTCCGGGTCGGAGAGCACCTGGTAGGCCTCGTTTATCTCCTTGAAGCGCCCCTCGGCCCCCTCATCCCTGTTGCGGTCCGGGTGATGCTGGAATGCCAGACGGCGAAAGGCCTTCTTGACCTCCTCGGGCGTTGCGTTTCGCCCCACTCCCAGCACCCGATAGTAGTCCCTGTTCAATCGCCCCCCCTACGCCACAGCCGCTACCTTCTCTAAGTTGCGCTGCACCGTGGTCATCCGACCATTATAGCCCGCTCTGGAACACGCCAGCAAGCGCGCAACGGAGGAGTCCCATGGCAAGGACTCGTTGGTGCGCCCAACCCCCGCAATTTGTTCCGCTCCAGTCGTTGTGCTAACATTGGCCCGATGTACCTCAGGAGAACGGCTTGATCCTGGAAATGCTGGTCGTCGGCCCCTTCATGTCCAACTGCTACATCGTGGGCTCGGAGAAGGAGAGAACGGGCATGATCATAGACCCCGGGGCCGATGGGGCGGACATCCTGAAGGCAGTGCAGCGCCTGGGACTCTCCATAGACTTCGTCGTGCTCACGCACACGCACATCGACCACGTGGCCGCGACCAAACAGGTCGTGGATGCCACCGGTGCCCGGCTCGCAGTACACGAGTTGGAGGGGCATGGGCAGACCTTCAAGGCCGTAGCTCGCTTCCTCGGGCCCTTCCTCGGCAGCGGTTTCGACGAGCCACCCCGACCCGACAGACTGCTGAAGGATGGGGATGTCCTGGAGATAGGCGACCTGCACTTCCGTGTGCTGCACACCCCCGGCCACAGCCCGGGAGGCATCTCCCTGGTGGGACATGGCGTGGTCTTCACCGGGGACGCCCTGTTCAACTTCGGCATCGGCAGGACCGATTTCCCCGGCTGCAGCTTCGAAGACCTCATGGAGAGCATCCGCACCAAGCTGATGGTGCTTCCCGCAGAGACCAGGGTCTACCCCGGGCATGGTCCGGCCACGACCATCGGGACAGAGCGGGAGTGGAACCCCTTCCTGCGCATGTAGGCCCTTGTGGTCTGTGGACACCTCAAGAACCCGCCTCCCCTTCTTCGATAGCCACGGGCAGCGACACGTAGAACGTGCTACCCTCGCCCGCCTTGCTCTCCACCCACACCCGCCCTCCCATCATCTCCACCAAAGACCTCACGATGTACAGCCCCAGCCCCGTGCCACGAAGCCCGGCCGTCTCCCTCCTCGTCACCCGGTGAAAGCGACTGAACAGCCTCGGCATCTCTTCCTCAGGTATCCCCAACCCCCGGTCTGCAACGCCGATGACCACCGTCTTTTCGCCTTCCACTCGCTCCGCCCTCACCTCCACCGGCCCGCCAGCGGGCGAGTACTTCACCGCATTGTCCACCAGGTTCACAAGCACCTGCACCAGCTTCCCTCTGTCCACCCTCACCTCAGGTGTGTCCCACCCTACCACCACCTCGAACTGGTGCCTGGGGTGGGAGCGGATGAACTTCCCCACCACCTCACGCAACAACGGCTCCATGGCCAACCGCTCCGGCTTGAGCGAGAGGCGCCCCGCCTCTATCCGCGAGACATTGAGGAAGTCCTCCACTATCTCGGAAAGCCTCTGGCTCTCACTGTGGATGGTGTTCACCCAGTGCCGGTGCTCCTCGCTGAGCTCAGGCGCCCTCATCATCAGCAGCTCGGCAAACCCATAGACCCCGGTCATCGGCGTCCGCAGTTCGTGCGAGGCGATGGAGATGAACTCGGTCTTCATCCGGTCCACCTCACGCTCCTTCGTCACATCCCTCAGCACCGCTCCCATGCCCAGCCTCCTCCCCTCCCTCTCTATCACGAACATGGTGCCCTCTATCTCACGCCGCTCCGGCACCTGTGCCACCAAACGCAGCTTCTCAGGCCCGCCCGGCCTCACGAACTCCTTCTTCACCACCCGCAGCCAGTCGGTAGGTTCCACTATCCGGGTGGCCAGCAGGTCGTAGTACACCTCCACTGGGTGGCCCACGACATCCGCGGGGTTGATCCCCCACAGCCAGCCCGCCTTAGGGTTGCAGTAGACCATCGTCCCGCTCGCGTCCACCACCACCAGCCCCTCCCCCATGCTATTGATGATGGACTCCAGACTGCTCCGTTCCTCCTCGGTGCGCTCATGGAGCCTCGCGTTCTCCACCACGGAGGCCAGGTGACTGGCCATGGCCTGGGCCAACGAGACCTCGTCTGGAGAGAAGGCCCTGGGCCTGGTCAGCATGGCGAAATACAGCATGCCGACGGCCCTGCCGCCCAACACCACCGGCGCCGCCAGTCCGGCACGGATCCCCAGTCCCCTGAGCAGGCGCCGGGTCGTGCCATGGGAGAGGGCCTCGCGGTCTTCCACCACCCAGGGTCGCCCTTCACTGATGGCATCCCGCAGCATGCGCAATCTCTCCAGCTCAAGCTTCAGCCCCACGCCGACCGGGTTCTCGGTGCCGCGCTCATACACGCCCTGTATCGTAGCCGTGTTCCCGGCCTCGTCCACCAGGAAGAAGGCGGTCCGCTCCACCTGGAGCGCGTCGGCAGCACGCCTCAGCACATCTTCCAGCAGGAGGCTCAGGTCCAGGCCCTTTGTCGCCGCAGCAAGCACTCCTGTGAGAGCCTCCAGCTCACCCACCCTCCGCCTTAACGCTTCGTCGGTGCGAGCATAGAGGCGGGCGTTCTCTATCGCCATCGTCACCTCATGGGCGAGGGTCTCCAGCAGCGCCATGTCTTCCGCCTCGGGGAGCTGGGGCCGGTCACTTCCGACCACCAGGACTCCGATGGCATGGTCGCCAGCTATCAAGGGCAGTACGATCAGACTCCGTAACTCCACCCCGGCATACCCTGGCATCTCCTTCACCGCCTGAGGCACCTGGGAGGGGTCCAACGAGGTCAGCGGCCGCCGTTCCCGCAACAACCGCTCGGCAAACTCGGGCGGGAAGGCTGAGAGGGGCAATCGTGCCCCCGCCACCCTGTCAGACCCTGGGCCCCGGGCGGCCACAATATCCAGGTCGCGTCCTCTCTCGTCCAGCAGAGCGACAAGGGCTGCCACTCCGGCCGAACCGAGGGTATACATCACCTCGTCCAGCGTCAGGCCGACCACCATGTCGAGGTCCAGTGTGGAGCAGAGCGACTGTGACAGCCGGCACAGCCGCTCCAGCCTTTCCTGCCGCAGCCTCTCTACAGTGATGTCACTTACGCTGTGCACCACGCCGACTACCTCGCCCCGGGCATCCAGTATCGGGTCGGCACACACCTGCAGCCAACGGCCGCCCTGTCCCTGCTCCTGCCGTACCACCTCGCAGGTCCGCTTCTCGGCCACGCAACGGGACAGGACACAGCCATCCCTGGGTCCTTCCGCGCCATGTATCGCGCGGTAGCAGTGCTGGCCCACCAGCTCCTTCGGCGTTGTCCCCAGCATGCGGGCCAGGGACCAGTTGGCCCGGACTATGCGGTGGTCGAGGCTGAGGACGGCCACGCCCTCAGAAACGGTGTCGAATGTTTGCTCCCACTCCCTCTTCGCCACCTCCACCCTCTGGAAGAGGCGCGCGTTGGCGATGGTCATGCCCACCATGTTGCCCACGCTGGAGAGCATCTCCAGGTCTGCAGGAGCGAACTCCCGCTTCTTCCTGGCGTATAGGACCATCACGCCCACCACTCTCTCCTTGGCCTTCAGAGGCACACCGACGTATTGCCTGAATCCCGCATTCACCAGCGAACGAAACAGCTCCTGGGCATCCTGCGGGAGCTCCTCAACCACCATCAGGTTGCCGGACTGAGCTACCCTGCCCGACAGGGCCTGCCCCAGCTTCAGCCTTGGTGTAGACTCCACCTCGCGCGAGAACCCCGGCGGCAGCCCACGGTGAGTCAACAGCACCAGCTCCTGTTTCCCTTCGTCCAGGTAGCTGACGAGGCCAGCATCCATGCCCATCACCTTGAGCGTCGCAACAAGGGCAAGGGCGGAGACGGCCTGTAGGTCCAGCGACCCCGCCACTGCCTGGTTCACCTGGTGCAGTGCCCCCACACGAGAGTGTTCCCTCGCTCTCTCCTCTTCCGCTCGCCTCTGCTCCGTCACGTCGCGGGCGTTGAACACCACTCCTGCAACCACGGGGTCGTGCAGGAAGTTGCTGCCAACCACCTCTACGGTACGCCACAACCCATCGCTGTGCCGCAGGCGCAGTTGAACGGGGGCGGTGACCCTCGTCCGCCGCAGCATGCCCCTGATGGCAGCCAGTGGCTCGTGCAAGTCGTCCGGATGCAGGAGCTCAGAGATGTTCTTGCCGAGGAGCTCGCCGAGCGAGTAGCCCAACAGCCTTGTCGTGGAGAGGCTGGTGTACTTGATGGTGCCGGCGGCGTCCACCACGACCACCACGTCAGTGGCGTTCTCCGTGAGCGACCGGATGAATGCCTCCCTGCGCTGCTCTCTGGTCCTGAGGACCCTGAGAGAGGCGACGGCCACGAAGGCGACGGCAGCAGTCTCGACCAGGGCATCACCGGGCGCCGGCGAGAGGAAGATGGCCTGCGGCAGCATGGCTGCTGCCGCAATGGCGCAGACGACCAGGCCGGCTCCAGTCCCGAAGGCGAAGGAAGCATAGGCCACCGGGAAGAGGAACAGGACTCGTCCTATCGCATGTCCCAGGTGGACGGGGCGAACATGGGGCATCCCCATCCACTTCGCGTAGTGGAAAAGGCTGATGAGCAAGAGCAAGCCCCCTACGAGCCAGAAATGGGGACTGCGCAGGAGATGCCTGGCCGGACGTCCCTTCAGGGCCATATCAACCCGCCCATCTTGCTGCACCCTCTAGCGGCGGTATCGGGCCTTGCCCTCCTCGTAGAGGTCGCCGCCACGGGCATCGTTGACCACGATGGCCGGCAGGTCCACCACCTCCAGCCGGCGCACCGCCTCGGCGCCCAGGTCCTCATAGGCCACCACCTCGGACTTCCTTATGCACTTCGATATCAGGGCCCCAGCGCCGCCCACGGCAGCCAGATACACCGCGTGGTGCTGTCTTATGGCGTCCTTCACCGCCTGGGAACGCTTCCCCTTGCCGACCATGGCCCTCAGGCCCGCGGCAAGGAGGCGGGGGGTGTAGCTGTCCATGCGGCCGCTGGTGGTGGGGCCTGCTGAGCCGATCACCTGCCCCGGCCGCGCCGGCGAGGGGCCCATGTAGTAGAGTGTCTGGCCGGCAGGGTCGAAGGGGAGGGCCTCGCCCTTTTCCAGTGCCTCCACCATCCTCTTGTGCGCGGCATCCCTGGCCGTGTACACCACGCCACTGATGAACACCTGGTCCCCCGCCCTCAGTTTCTCCACCGTCGCCCCGTCCAGGGGAGACCCGATGCGAAGCACCTCAGCACACATGTCGCAACCTCGCTTTCACCCGGAGAGCGTTCGCCGTTGCCAGAACTTCAGCTTCTGCACCAGCGCCCGCCGCTTCAGCGCCCCGATGGCAACGGTCTGGTTGACCTTCTTGGGGCAGGCCTCGACGCAGTTGAACACGGAGTGACATCTCCACACGCCGTCCTCGCCGCTCACCAGCCTGAGACGCTCCTGCTGTGCCTCGTCGCGGGAGTCGGCGATGAAGCGGTAGGCCTTTACCAGCACCGCAGGGCCGAGGAACTCCTTGTTAGTCCACATCGCCGGGCAGGCGGACTGGCAGGCCCCACAGAGGATGCAGTCTATGACCTCGTTGATGCGCTGCCTCTGCGCCACGGTCTGCAGACGCTCCTTCTCCGGCGGAGCACTGGCGGTCTTGATGTAGGGCATCACCTTGTCCACCTTCTCGAAGAAAGAGGTCAGGTCGACCACCAGGTCCTTGATGATGGGGAAGTTGGGCAGTGGCTCCACCCGCACGGTGGCACCCCTGAGCTCCTTCAACTGTGTCTGACAGGCAAGGCGGTACGAGCCGTTGATGAACATGGCACAGGAGCCACAGACCCCCTCCCGACAGGCGAAGCGGAACGATAGTGTGGGGTCAAGGTCATCGAGGATGTAGAGCAAGCCCTCCAGCACCGTCATCCCTTCCCGGGCCGGCACCGGATAGCTATCGAAGTGGCCCTCCCTGTCCCTCTCCGGGTCGAAGCGGAAGACGACGAAGTTCAATACTTCCTCTCCTCTGGCTGCCATTTGGTGATCGTGACATCCTTGTAGCTCAGCCGCGGCCCATCCGCCGTGCAATGGGCCAGGGTGTGCTTCATCCAGCTCTGGTCATCCCTCTGCTTGAAGTCCAGGCGGGAGTGCGAGCCCCGGCTCTCCTTTCGCGCCAGCGCTCCGGCGGTGATGGCCTCCGCCAGGTCGAGCATGCCCCTGAGCTCGTAGGCCCGGAGCAGGTCCAGGTTGAACACCCTGCCCTTGCCAACAGGGCGCAGCCGCCGGTAGCGCCCCTGCAGCTCCTTGACCTTGTTCAGCGCCATTTCCATGGGCAGGCGGTCGCGGAAGATGCCCACGTTGGAGAACATGGTCTCCTTCAACTCCTGCCTTATCGCCGAGGGCTCCTCCCTGCCGCTGCCCTGGGAAAGGGCTCCCACACGCGACTCAACCTGTTTCAGGACGCCGTCGAACACAGCATCTCCGGCGTCCTTCCATTCCCTGCCCTTCACATACTGGGCGGCCTTCTCGCCCGCCCTCTTCCCGAACACGATCGTCTCCAGCAGCGAGTTACCTCCCAGTCGGTTGGCTCCGTGCACGCTGACGCAGGCACACTCGCCGGCAGCGAGCAGCCCGGGCAGCGGCGTCTCTCCGTCCACGTTGCAGTCTATGCCGCCCATCGAGTAGTGCTGCCCCGGCTGTATCGGTATCGGGCTGTGAATGGGGTCCAGGCCGAGGAAATGCAGGCAGTGGTCGCGTATCTCCGGCAGCCGCTCCAGTATCTTCTGCCGGCCCAGATGCCTCAGGTCGAGGTGAACGTAACCACCCTGGAAACCACGGCCCTCATCTATTTCAATCTGGATGGCCCGCGACACCATGTCACGCGGCGCGAGCTCCATGAGCTTGGGGGCATAGTTCTTCATGAACCTCTCGCCCCGATTGTTGACCAGATAGCCACCCTCACCCCTGGCCCCTTCGGTCATCAGGATATTGGTGCCGATGATCGAGGTAGGGTGGAACTGAACGAACTCCATGTCCTTGAGCGGCACACCGGCGTGGTACGCCACCGACATGCCGCTGCCACTATTGATGAGCGTGTTGGTGGAATGGGCATAGACCTGACCATAGCCCCCGGTGCCGAACACGACCGCCTTCGCTGCGAAGGCTCGGAACTCACCGCTGGGCATATGATAGGCCACCACGCCCCGGCAAACTCCGCTTTCGACCACCAGGGAGAGGACCACCCACTCGGGGTAGACCTTGATGCCTCGCTTGAGCGTCTGCTCGTACATCGTGTGTAGCAGGAAGCGACCGGTCTTGTCGGCAGCATAGCAGGTGCGGGGGAAGCCGGCGCCGCCGAAGGGCCGCTGCGCTATCTTGCCGGCAGGGGTGCGGCTGAAGGGCACGCCCCAGTGCTCCATCTCGAAGATGATGCCAGGGGCCATGCTGGTCATCACCTCCACCGCATCCTGGTCTGCGAGGAAGTCGCTCCCCTTGACGGTATCGTAGGCGTGCTTCTCAGGCGAGTCGTCTTCCGCGCCCTCGGCATTGGCCAGCGCGGCATTTATCCCGCCCTGGGCCGCACCGGAGTGCGACCTGATCGGGTATACCTGGGAGAGCACGGCCGCGTCCAGGCCGCCGTCGTGAGCGGCAATGGCGGCCCTCAGGCTCGCGAGCCCTCCCCCCACGACCAGAGCATCATGCTGTATCACCGGCCCTACTCCTTCAGGATGACCTAACGGAAGAGGGGCTGGCCCGTAATATACGGCACCAGCGCCACCGCTCCGTAGACAAAAGCTATTGCCCCCATCGCCACCAATATCCCCGTCATCAGCCTCTGGGACCTGACGCCGATGCCCAGGTCGAGCAGCACCGCGCGCACCCCGTTGAGCGAATGGTAGATGGCGGTTGCCAGCAGCAACAGGTACAGCGTCTGGTACCATGGCGACGACAACCGCTCCCGGGCCTCCTCAAGGGTAACCGGGCCACCGCCAGGGCGAGCGAAGTGAAGCACCCACAGGTGCGTGGAGAGGAAGACGGCGATCAGGATGGCGGTGAGCCGCTGCAATGCCCATGCCCAGACACCGGTCTCCCTGACTGGCAATTTCCTTCCAGCTACGTCACCGGCAACTGCCATGTCACGCACCCCCTCAGGGCTCAAAATATCCCTCTCCCCAGGACCAGGGGCAGAATCGCATCGGCAATGAACAGCATCAGCACCACTCCCAGGCCCATCAGTCCCCAGAACAGTGGCTTCTGCTGCCTCACGCCCACGCCGATATCAAACAGCAGCAGCCTGAACCCGTTCAGCAGATGGTACAGCACCGCTGCAATGAGCAGCAGCTCCAGGGCTATCACCCAGGGCATGTGAAAGGCCTCCATCACCCTGTCGAAGGCGCCGTCTACCGCAGCGGTGGAGACTACCACGAGGTGCGCCACCCCATACAGCGCAATCACCAGGCCGCTGATGCGGTGCAACACGAAGGCCCACATCCCGACCTTGTACTTGTCTGGCACTGCGCTGGAATAGGTGACCTTCACAGCATGGCCTCCTTGTGGCGGGCGCTGTGACACTGGATGTTCACCCCTACCGGCAGGCTGGCGATGTGCGCCGGAAACGTCTCCACGTGGACCGCCAGTGCGGTCACCCTGCCCCCAAGGCCCTGTGGCCCGACTCCCAGGCCATTGACACGCTTCAAGAGCTCATCTTCGAGCGCCGCTACCTCGGGGTCTGGATTGTGCTCCCCTACTGGGCGCAGTAGTGCCCGCTTCGCCAGCATCATCGCCTTTTCCGAGGTACCCCCCACACCCACGCCCACGATTACGGGTGGACAGGGATTGCTGCCGGCCTCGTCCACAGCCTTAGCCACGGAGTCAATGAGTCCCTGGCGCCCCTGGGAGGGAGAAAGCATGAAGAGGCGGCTCATGTTCTCCGCCCCCCCACCCTTGGGCATGACCGTTATCTTCAGCCTGTCTCCAGGCACGATATCAGTGTAGATTATCGCCGGGGTGTTGTCCCTGGTATTCACCCTGGCCGAGAAGGGCTGCCGCACCATGGACTTGCGCAGGTAACCCTGGCCGTAGCCCTCACTCACCCCCTCCTCCACCGCCTTGTAGAGGTCGCCCCCGACCACATGGACATCCTGGCCCAACTCGAGCAGGACCACTGCCGTACCGCAGTCCTGGCATAGAGGGAGCCCCTCTCTGGGTGAGATGCGTGCGTTCTCGATTATCTGGTCCAGCACCCAGACCCCGAGTGGCGACTCCTCCTGCTCCCTGGCCCGCTCCAGGGCCCGCAGCACGTCATCTCCCAGCACCAGGTTGGCCTCACGGCACAGCCGTGAGACCGTTTGCGTGATGTCGCTGGCCTTTATCTCCCTCACTACAGCTTCATCACCCCCGCCAGCTCTCGCACGGCCTCTGCGGACTTGTGCAGAGCCGCCTTCTCCTCAGCAGTCAGCTTGAGTTCCACTATCTGCTCTATGCCCTTCCTCCCCAGCTTGACCGGCACACCCACGACAACGCCCTTGATGCCGTACTCGCCCTCCAGGTATGCGGCGCAGGGCAGGAGCTTCTTCTTGTCCAGCAGGATGGAGTCCACGATCTGGGCCGCTGCTGCGCCCGGGGCATAGTAGGCGCTCCCCGTCTTCAACAGGGCGACTATCTCTGCACCTCCCTTGACGGTGCGGTCCACCAGCCGCGCGATGGTCGCCGGGGGCAGCAGTTCGGTTATGGGCACGCCGCTCACCGTGGAATAGCGCGGCAGCGGCACCATGGTATCACCATGGCCGCCAAGGACACAGGCGAAGATGTCCTCGGCCGACACGCCCAGCTCAGCGGCGATGAAGGTCCTGAACCTCGCACTGTCCAGTATGCCCGACATCCCGATCACCCTGTGCCGCGGCAGCTTGCTCACATGGAGCGCGAGCTGTGTCATGGCATCCAAGGGGTTGGTCACCACGATGATTATGCACTCCGGTGAGTATCTTACCACCTGCTCCGTAACGCTCTGGACGATCTTCATATTGGTCAATAGCAGGTCGTCGCGGCTCATGCCCGGTTTGCGCGCTATCCCCGAGGTGATGACCACAACATCCGAGCCCGCGGAGGCCTCGTAGCTGTTAGTGCCCGTTACCATGGCATCAGAGCCAATGATGGGGGCGGACTGCAACATGTCCAGCGCCTTGCCCTGGGGCAGGCCTTCGATGATATCAACCAGCACGACGTCAGCATAGCCCTTCTCCGCCACCCGCTCCGCACAGGTGGCCCCTACGTTCCCTGCGCCAATAACTGTGACCTTGCTTCTCATGCTGCCCCCTTCTTCAGTTGTTCCAGCTTCTCGATGACCGCATCCGCGACCTGGTTGGTACCGACCCCTTCGCCGGGGTTCGCCTTCATGTCATAGGTGAGGTGTTTCCCTTCCTGGATAACAGCCGCGATGGCCGACTCCAGCAGGTCTCCGGCAGGGGCCTCTCCAATATGGCGCAGCATCATCACGCCGGAAAGCATCATGGCCATGGGGTTGACCTTGTTCTTCCCCGCATACTTCGGTGCGCTACCATGGGTCGGCTCAAACACTGAGACGTCTTCGCCCACGTTTGCTCCCGGGGCCACTCCCAGGCCACCCACGAGCCCTGCGGTCAACTCTGAGACGAAGTCGCCGTAGAGGTTGGGTAACACCAGCACGTCGAACTGTTGCGGCTTCCTCACCAGCCGCATGCACACCGTGTCCACTACCACGTCCTCAAACTCAATGTCATCATATTCCCTGGCCACCTCCCGAGCTACGGAGAGGAACAGGCCGTCGGAGAACTTAAGGATGTTGGCCTTGTGCACTGCGGTCACCTTCCTCCTGCCATGTTTCCTGGCATACTCGAAGGCGAACTTAACTATCCTCCGCGCCCCGAAGTCGGAAATCATCTTCAGGCTGAACCCGGAGTCGTGGCGTACCTTTCTACCCATGGCATCGCCGACGAGACCTATCAGCCTTCCAGCCTCCGGCGTACCCTGCTGGAACTCTATGCCGCAGTAGAGGTCCTCGGTGTTCTCGCGCACGATGACCAGGTCCACCCCGGAGTAGGGTGAGATTACGCCCGGGTAGGTCTTGCAGGGGCGAACACAGGCATACAGGTCCAGGACCTGACGCAGTGCCACGTTGACGCTACGGAAGCCATAGCCTACCGGCGTGGTCACCGGGCCCTTAAGCGCGACCTTGTTCCTTCCGATGGACTCGAAGACGTAGTCCGGCAGCGGTGTGCCGAACATGTCCTGCGCAGCATCTCCAACCACCGCCAGGTCCCACTTTATGTCCACCCCGGTGGCCTCCAGGACCCTGCGTGTGGCCTTGGTCACCTCCGGCCCCACACCATCCCCCGGTATCAGGGTTATCTTGTAGGGCATTCCTTTCCTCCTGAGGGCAAAACGGCTGCTGCCGACATTATACCCGACGCAGGCTACACCTTGATGTTTCCATAGCGTTGCACATAGGGGATGAGGCCACCCTCATTCAGGATGCGCAGCATCACAGGAGGTATCTTACCGAAAGTGAGCGCGGCGCCGTTGGTCAGGTCCTTTATCGTGCCGGAGGCCAGGTCAACCTCCAGTTCATCCCCTTCAGCTATCCTGTCGGTATCGCAGATGAGGACCGGTAGCCCCTGGTTTATCGCATTCCGGAAGAAGATGCGCGCCGCTGACCTGGCCAGTACAGCACTGACCCCGGCCATCTTGATTACCAGCGGCGCATGTTCACGGCTGGAACCGAGGCCGAAGTTCTTCCCGGCGACAACGACGTCGCCAGGCCTGACCCTCGAGGCAAAGCTGGGGTCGGCATCCTCCAGTACATGTTTGGCCAGCTCAGGCAGATTGCTCCGCAGATGCGCCAGCCGGCCGGGCACGATCAGGTCGGTAGAGATGTCGTCACCAAACTTGAACGCCTTCCCTCGCAGCACTTACATGACCTCCCTGGGGTCCACTATCTCGCCGGCGATGGCAGATGCCGCCGCAGTGGCCGGGCTGGCGAGGTAGATTTGGGACTCCGGGTTGCCCATGCG
>JBFMDE010000007.1:0-23373 GCA_040754215.1 Chloroflexota bacterium | reverse complement strand
ACTTGAACGCCTTCCCTCGCAGCACTTACATGACCTCCCTGGGGTCCACTATCTCGCCGGCGATGGCAGATGCCGCCGCAGTGGCCGGGCTGGCGAGGTAGATTTGGGACTCCGGGTTGCCCATGCGTCCCTTGAAATTGCGGTTGGCCGTAGAGAGACAGACCTCGCCATCGCCCAGTACTCCCTGGTGTACCCCCAGACAGGCGGCACAGCCCGGAGGTAGTACAGTTGCCCCCGCTTCGACCAACGTCCGAATGTAGCCCTTCCTCATGGCACCGAGGAGCACCCTCCTTGACGCCGGGGCCACCAGCAACCTGGTCCCCGCATGGCACCTCTTGCCACGCAATGTCCTGGCGGCGACCGCCAGGTCCTCCACACGCCCGTTGGTACAGGTGCCGATGAACACCTGATGGACCCTGGTCCCCTTTAGCTCTCGGGCTGTGGTCACATTGTCCACCGTGTGCGGTCGCGAGACCATAGGCTCCAGGACGCTGGCGTCTATGTCCACGACCGATTCATATGTGGCGCCGGGGTCCGGCTGGAGTGGGACATACTTGTGGCCCCGGCCCCATCCTCTGAGGTACTCCTCAGTCACCCTGTCGGAGGGGAACAGGCCCACCTTCGCTCCAGCTTCGACGGCCATGTTGGCGACGGTAAGACGGTCAGCCATGCCCATCCCGTTCACCGCCCCGCCGCCGAACTCCAGCGACTTGTAGGTAGCGCCATCGGCACCCACCCTGCCTATCAGGTACAGGATGAGGTCCTTGCCGGAGACGCCTTTCTGGAAGCTTCCCCTGACCAGTACTTTCACCGTCTCAGGCACCCTGAGCCAGGTCTTGCCCAGCCCCATGGCCACCGCCACATCGGTGGAACCCATGCCGGTGGCAAAGGCACCCAGCGCCCCCGCAGTCACAGAATGCGAGTCAGCGCCCACTATCACCTCTCCAGGGCCAGCCAGGTTTTCAGCCACCAGTTGATGGCACACCCCCTCTCCAACGTCGAATAGGAGGCACCCGTGCTTGGCCGCGAAGTCTCGCAGGAGGCGGTGGTCGTTGGAGAGCTCGCTCCTCGGACTGGGCGCAGCATGGTCCAGGAACACCGCAGCCTTCTTCGCGTCCGCCACTTTCTTCAGGCCGCTGGCCTGGAACTGTCTCACCGTCAGCGGGCCCGTGGTATCCTGCACAAATGCGAGGTCTACGGGTACAACCACAATGTCGCCCGCCCGTACGTCAACGCCGGACTTCCGGCCAAGTATTTTCTCAGCCAGCGTACCAGCCATTAGGTCACCTGCCTTAGCTCCGTGGGGGAGATTATCTTGCCTTGCTTCATATACTTCCCCAGCAACACCCCGGCGCTCAGCGCCTTGAGGTTCGCCTCCCTGCCGTTCCCAGGGAAACGTGCCCTGAGGGCAGAGCGCAGGGCCACAGGGCTCACAATTCCTCTCAGGCCCGAAATCACTCCGAGGGCAACGAAGTTGGCGCTCAGACCGCTGCCTGTGACCTGACGTGAGACCTCCTCCAGCGGCATCCTGAACACCGTTACGTGGCCCGAGACCTCGCCCCCGACCCGGGCTGACTCCGCTATGATAACCCCGTTCCGCTTCATCTGGCGATAGTACCTGTCGAAGGCATCCTGGCTCAACGCCAGCAGCACGTCGGCCTCCAGCACCTTGGGATAGTCTATATCATCCTCGCTTATGACGACCTCCGTCCGCGCCGGCCCCCCCCGCTGCTGGGGCGCATAGGTCTGAGTCATCACTACATTCTTGCCCTCATACCGTGCGGCGGCCTCGGCCAGCACCAGACCTCCGGTCACCACCCCCTGGCCCCCCTCACCGGCAAGTCGCACCTCATACCGGTAGCTCACTTCGACGCTCCAGCGGCCATCCTCTTCCGGACCGACTTCTTCTCCTGAGCGCGGCCGACCAGTTTCTGGTACTCTCCCAGATATTCCGGTAAGTCCTGGTCTACCAGGATACCACGTCGTATCTTCCCGGCCACGCTTTGAGTGCTGGTATTATCACGGAACCAGCGCAGCATTTCCACCGCGTTCTGGCCCTGGTTCATCTTGCCGTAGAAGACCGGACACTGGCTGAGTATCTCCACCACGGCAAACCCCTTCTTGTTGATGGCCCTAGCCACCAGCCTCTCGACCTCACCAGCATGGTAGGTGGTGGTGCGGGCAACGAAAGAGGCCCCCGCCGCCTTGGCCAGAAAACAGACGTCGAAGGGCTGGTCTATGTTTCCATAGGGAGTGGTGATAGCCCTCGCGCTCAGAGGCGTGGTCGGGGACTGCTGACCTCCGGTCATGCCGTAGATGCCGTTGTTCACCACAATAGCGGTAAGGTCCAGGTTGCGCCTGGCCGCATGGATGAAATGGTTGCCGCCAATGGCCAGGGCATCGCCATCACCCATCACGACGATAACCTTCAACCCTGGTCTGGCCAACTTCAGGCCGGTGGCAAAGGTCAGTGCCCGGCCGTGGGTGGTGTGCAGGGTATTGAAGTCGGCATATACCGGCATGCGCCCCGTGCAGCCGATGCCGGAAAGGAGAGCAACCTCGTCCTTGTTCAGCTTCAGTCGCGCTACACCCCTGATGACCCCGCCCAGTACAATGCCGATGCCGCAGCCGGGACACCATACAGTGGGGAACTTCTTCTTTGTCCTCAGGTAATCCTGCAGCGGTGGTAGCTTTTCGACTGCCATCTATGCCTCTTCTATTGCCTTCACAATCGAAAGCGGGCTCACCATCTCGCCATCGTAGCGATGGACGCCCTCCACCGCGGCACACCCTCCCACCACCCGCTCCACCTCCAGCCTGACCTGACCCCGGTTCATTTCCACCACGATGAACCGTTTGGCCTGACGGGTCAACTCCCTGACCCTTGCCTCCGGGAAAGGCCAGATGGTGATAAGCCTGACCACCCCCACCATCCTCCCCTTGTCTCGCGCCATCTTCATCGCGTGTCGCGCTGAGCGAGCGGAGGCCCCATAGGAGACGAGGACTGTCTCGGCATCCTCGGTCCCTTCCTCCTCAACCTGGACGATGTCGTCCACGTTCCCCTCAATCTTGTGAAATAATCGCTCGAACCAGGGGTCTACCTCGTCCACGCGTTGCGTCGGAAACCCGGACTTGTCGTGCAATAGTCCGGTGACGTGGTAGCGGTACCCTTCGCCAAAACTCACCAGCGGAGGGACATCCCCAAGGTCATTATCGTAGGGGAAGTACCACTCCGGCGGTACCGCAGCCGCAGGCCGTGTCAGCACTTCCAACTGAGGCCACTCGCCCACCTTCTCCCTCATGTGGGCCACGACCTCATCTGCCAGGAGGACCACCGGGGTACGGTACTTCTCTGCGAGGTTGAAGGCGCGCACAGCAAGCGCATAGCACTCCAGCACCGAACTGGGGGAGAGAGCGATTATCGGATGGTCACCATGTGTCCCCCAGCGTGCCTGCATCACATCCCCCTGCGCCGGGTGGGTAGGAATGCCGGTGCTGGGGCCTGCCCGTTGCACGTCAACCACCACGCAGGGTATCTCTGCGGTAGCGGCATACCCGATGTGTTCCTGCATCAGTGAGAAGCCAGGGCCACTGGTGGCCGTGCCCGCCTTCATGCCGCCCAGCGATGCACCAAGGACAGCACCAAGAGAGGCTATCTCGTCCTCCATCTGGATGAAAATGCCGCCCCTGGCCGGCAGCTCCCTGGCCAATACTTCCGATATTTCGTTGGCCGGGGTGATGGGGTATGCGGCGAAGAAACCCATCCCCGCCGCCAGGGCGCCTTCGGCTATCGCCTCGTTGCCCTGTATGAACCTGACCGAACGACGATTTGCCAAGGCAGTCACCGGATAAATCGAAACATTCCAGAATATCTCGGCATCAACACGGGAAATGGCTAACCCTCGTGGCGCGAGGGCACAGTGATGGCGAAATCGGGACAGAGCAGCTCACAGAGGCCACAGCCCTCGCAGGCAGCAGGGTCGGCCAGAAAGGGACACCCCGCCTCATCATAGGCCAGAGCAGCCCTGGGACAGAAGGCGGCACATATGCCGCAGTTCTTGCACCACTGGCGGTAGAAGGTCACCTTCTCCTTGGGTTCTGCTTCCATCCACGTCAAGCGATAACCGCGAGGGTATCACCCTTGCTCACCTTGTTCCCGGCCTTTGCGTTGAGCGACTTCACCTTGCCCTTCACCGGCGAGGGAATGGTGTTCTCCATCTTCATCGCCTCCACCACCGCTACCGGCGTGCCCACCTCCACATCCTGTCCCGTCTGAACCAGGTACCGGAGTAGTATCCCGGGCATGTGTGCAACCACCGCGCCCTTCTCAGGTTCGGCGCTGGGGACCGGGGGTTTGGGCGCTGGCTGCGCCGGCTTTGGCGGAGGAGCAGTAGCAGTAACCTGAGGCGCTGGCGAGGACGTCGCTGCCCCTCCACCCACCGGCTCCACCTCCACCTTGTAGTACTCGTCGCCAACGAATACGTTGAAGGTCCGCAGGCCAGGCCCCTTGGGGGGCACTTCGGCCATAGGCTTCTCCACCAGCTTCCCTGTCCTGGCTTTGGCTATGAGCGCATCCTCACGCTTCACGTCCTCAAGGGTCTTCGGCTTTGTCTCCGCTGGCGGCGCCTCCAGCCCGTACTTCCACTTGAGGAAGCGCATCCCTGTGGTAGGATAAAGGGCATAGACCAGCACATCGCCGATATCCCTGGCAATACCCTTGGTGGCCTCCTTGGCCTTCTCCAGCTCCGGGGGTATCGTGTCGGCGGCACGGCAGGTGATAGGCTTCTCACCCTTCTCGTACCCCTTCAACACAATCCGTTGCACCTCCGGGTCTACAGGAGCCGGGGGCCTGCCGTAGAGGCCATACACGTAGTCCTTCACTTCCTTGGATATCATCTTGTATCTGCCGAAGAGCACGTTCTGCACTGCCTGGATGCCCACTATCTGACTGGTGGGTGTCACCAGTGGCGGGTAGCCCAGCTCCTTCCTCGTTCGGGGCAGCTCGGCGTAGACCTCGGCAAGCCTGTCGAGGGCACCGGTCTCCCTTAGCTGCGCCACCAGGTTGGTGAACATACCCCCCGGTATCTGGTGTAGCAGGACCTGCGTATCTATGACGGAGAGCTTGGTCGTGTCCAGAAAATCACGGTACTTCGGCGCGATGGTCTCGAGGTACTCGTCCACCTTGATCAACGAGACCAGGTCGATCCCCGTATCGCGCGGCGTCCCCTTCAGTGCCACCAGCAGGGGCTCCAGCGCCGGATGCGACGAGCGCAGCCCGAAGGGGGCCGCCACCGTGTCCACCATGTCAACTCCAGCCTCGACCCCCTTGAGCAGGCTCATGGAAGCCATGCCGCTGGTGTAGTGCGAGTGCAGGCCCACCGGTATCTTCAACGCCTTCTTGAGTTCCCTGGTCAACTCGTAGGCATCGTCGGGCGCGATGAGCCCTGCCATGTCCTTGATGCAGAAACTGTCCGCTCCCATGTCCTGGATGATGAGTGCCTTCTTCACGTAGTAGTCTACGTTGTATACGGGGCCACCCAGCTTCTGTTGCGTCAGGGAGTAGCAGAGGGCGCCCTGGATGTGCTTTCCACATTCCTTGATCGCCTTGAAGGCCGTCTCGAAGTTGCGCTCATCGTTCACTGCGTCGAAGACGCGGAAGACATCAATACCCACCTCGGCGGAGTGGTGCACGAAGGCCTTGACCACATCATCAGCATAGTGCCGATAGCCAACCAGGTTCTGACCACGCAGCAGCATCTGAAGCTTCGTGTTCGGCATGAGTTTCTTTAGCCGCCGCACCCTGTCCCAGGGCTCCTCGTTCAAGAACCTGGTGGTGACATCGAAGGTAGCGCCACCCCACACCTCCATGGACCAGAACCCGAGCTTGTCCATCTCGCCAGCAATGGGCTCCATGTCCTCCGTGCGCATCCTAGTGGCAAAGAGCGACTGGTGCCCATCGCGAAGCGTCAGGTCAATGACCTTCACCGGGTCCTTCCGGGGCTGGCCAGTATCATTCATAGCCTGCTAACCTCCAATTGTAGCCGCTCTGTTGGGCGAACATGGAAATCAGGACGCCGACCGACGGACTGCCGCGGCCTCCAGCGCGAAACCGGCTCCGGACCTTCCCCTGGCCGGCGACAGGCTGCGTTGCTGCATCAACCGCAGCCTCCCTGCTTGGCGCCAGGGACTGACAGCAGGCGCAAACGACAGAGGCGGAACCCCGACCGCAGCTTCCGCCTCCACCTGAAGATAGCCACTGACCGCAGCGATTATCGCCGCCCTCTTGTTCTTGTCCATTCGTCCTCAAGGGGCCGTCAGAGCGGTATGTTGCCGTGCTTCTTGTGCGGCAGGGAATCTACCTTGTTGCGCAGCATCTCCAGGGCCTTTATCAGCTTGGGACGCGTCTCCCTCGGGTCAATGACCTCGTCCACGTAGCCCCTGGATGCCGCCACGTAGGGATTGGCAAACTTGTCCCGGTACTCGTCTATGAGCTTCTGGCGGGTCTCCTGGGGGTTCGGCGCGTTCTTGATCGTCTCACGGAAGACGACGTCAACCGCGCCCTCCGGCCCCATTACCGCTATCTCCGCGGAGGGCCAGACATAGTTGATGTCGCCGCGCAGAGCCTTGCTGCTCATGACGATAAAGGCACCGCCGTAGGCCTTGCGGGTGATCACACAGACCTTGGGCACCGTGGCCTCACAGTAGGCATACAGGAACTTGGCCCCGTGCCTTATTATGCCCCGGTACTCCTGCTCGGTGCCGGGCATGTAGCCAGGGACGTCGGCAAAGGTCACCAGGGGGATGTTGAAGCAGTCGCAGGTGCGGACGAACCTGGCCCCCTTGTCCGAGGCATCAACGTCTATGGCCCCGGCCATGAACTGGGGCTGCTGGGCGATGATGCCGATGGAGTGACCATTCAGCCTGGCGTAGCCGACGACGAGGTTACGCGCGAAGTGCTTGTGCACCTCGAAGAAGTCACCATTGTCAACCACCTTGGCGATGAGCTGCTTCATGTCATAGGCCTTGTTCGGGTTGTCAGGGACGATGGTGGCCAGCGTCTCTTCCTTCCTGTCCACGGGGTCGCTGCAGGAGACCACAGGCGGGTCTTCCATGTTGTTCGAGGGGAAGAAGCTCAGCAGCCTCCTCACCATCTGCAGACACTCCTGCTCGTTTTCGGCCACGAAGTGGCAGTTGCCGCTCTTGGTGGCATGGGTCATGGCGCCACCCAGTTGCTCCAGCGTGACATCCTCACCGGTTACTGCCTTGATGACGTTGGGGCCGGTGATATACATCTGGCCCATCCCCTTGACCATGAAGATGTAGTCGGTCAACGCCGGGGAGTAGACTGCACCCCCGGCGCAGGGCCCCATTATGACCGATATCTGAGGTACAACCCCGGAGTAGAGGATGTTCCGAGAGAAGATGTCGCCGTACCCCTGGAGGCTGTCCACACCCTCCTGGATGCGTGCACCTCCCGAGTCCAGCAGCCCTATGACTGGTGCGCCGTTCTTCGCCGCCAGGTCCATCACCTTGCAGATCTTCTCCGAGGCCACCTTCGACAGCGAACCACCGAGCACGGTGAAGTCCTGGGCGAAGATGAAGGCCGTCCTGCCACCCACCTTCCCGTATCCCGTCACCACTGAATCGCCAGGGAAGCGCCTCTCGTCAAGGCCGAAATCGCTGCAACGGTGCGTCACGAAGGGGTCCATCTCCTCAAACGTTCCCGGGTCGAAGAACAGGGCGACCCGCTCCCGGGCGGTGAGCTTCCCCTTCTCGTGCTGGCCCTGAATAGCCTTAGCACCCCCTCCACCTCTCGCCTCTTCTCGTTTCTTGCTCAGCAGTTCCAGCTTCTCGTCCATCTGTCTCTGTCTGTCTCCCAGGCGAGCCAGTCGTCCGGCTCGGCCAAGACCTTTGCCCAAGTATAAGATATTACCATAGTGCCGTATTCGGTTACAATTCGCCACGGAGTCAGCACGAGAGATGACACAGGCACCCGTTTCCTCTAAAATGCGAGACACCGTCTTACAGGTGAGGACATGGTGAAGACAGCGATGCCAGCACCACACCCCACCCGCATCGGCAACGCCGAGTTCTGCTGGGGTGAGCGCACCTACATCATGGGCGTCATCAACGTGACGCCCGACTCCTTCTCCGGCGATGGCCTGGCTGGCGACGTGGAGGCTGCCCTGGCACAGGCGCGCCGCTTTCAGGCCGAGGGTGCCGACATCATTGACGTGGGCGGCGAGTCCACCCGTCCCGACGCCCAGCCTGTATCAGCCGACGAGGAAATGCGCCGCGTAGTCCCCGTCATCGAGCGGCTCGCCGCCGAGACAGGGCTCCCAATCAGCATAGATACCTACAAGTCGGCAGTAGCCCGCCGCGCCCTGGAGGCAGGGGCCTCCATGCTCAACGACATCTGGGCACTGAAGCAGGACCCGCACCTGGCCGGACTGGCGGCGGAGAAGGGCGTGCCCATAGTGCTCATGAGCAATCAGCGCGGCAGCAAACCTCGGCGCATCATGCCCGCCATAATCTCCGACCTGAGAAGGGCCATAGACTCAGCACGCCAGGCGGGGGTGCCGGAAGAGAACATCATCCTGGACCCTGGGGTGGGGTTCGGCAAGACGCTGGAGCAGAACCTGGAGGTGGTGCGGCGGCTGCGCGAGCTACGTGTACTGGGTCATCCCATCCTGCTGGGTACTTCCCGCAAGTCCATGATCGGCCTGGTGCTGGACCTGCCGGCCGACCAGCGCATGGAGGGCACCGCCGCCACCGTCGCCATCGGGGTCGCCAACGGTGCCGACATCGTGCGCGTCCACGACGTCCTGGCCATGGCCCGCGTCTGCCGCATGAGCGACGCCATCATAGGGAAGCACAGTAGTGACAGGCGTGTGAGCTCGAAATGACAGCCTCCGGGGACCATTGATATGCCTACCGCCTACCTCGGCCTGGGGTCAAATCTCGGAGACCGGTCAGCAAACATCCGCCGGGCGCTTGAGCTCCTGGGAGAACGCGTCACGGTGGAGCGGGTGTCATCCCTCTATGAGACCGAGCCCTGGGGCTATGAGCGCCAGCCCCTGTTCCTCAACGCTGTCTGCCGGGTCAGCACCGCGCTCAGCCCCAGGAGGTTGCTGCTCCTGGTCAAAGGGACCGAAAAGGCGATGGGCCGGAGCCCCAGCTTCCGCAACGCGCCACGGCCCATTGACATAGATATCCTTCTATACGAGAATAGGACTGTAGCCCAGCCCGACCTTGCCATACCTCACCCGCGCATGCTGGAGCGCGCCTTTGTACTCGTGCCACTGGCAGAGGTCGCCCCGGAGCTAGCACACCCGGAGGAGGGCAAGACGATGAGAGAGCTCGCTTCAAAGACAAAAGACAAACAGAAGGTACGCCCCTACATTGAGCCGGGACTTCATCCCTGCCAGATATGTCGCGGCGACGTCAAGGTGAACATACACCAGATGACCGTGGCCGACTACGAGCAGGTATGGCGGCTGTGGCACCTCTGCAAGGTCCCGGTGGGCTCCTCCTTCAGCCGCGAGGCGGTGGAGAGGCTCACCCATCACGACCCTGAACTCAGCCTGGTCGCGGAGGTCAACGGGGTGATCATCGGCGCCATCGTCGGCGTCCTGCACGGCAGCCAGGGTAGGGTATGCAACCACGCGGTGGACATCCGCTGCCGCGGCCGGGGCATCGGCGCGAAGCTGTTCAAGGAGGTGGAGCGGAAGCTCACCGCCATGGGCGCTACCGAGGTCGAGATAATGGTGCCCAGGGACAGCTTGCAGGGCAGGAAGTTCTTCGAGGACCTGGGCTTCAAGGATGACGACCGCTACGAGTTCATGGTCAAATTCTATCCGCCCGGCAAGTGAGGCTGTGATGTATGAGGTCACGGTGGAACAGGAGTTCGATGCTGCCCACTCCCTGCGCGGCTACGGCGGCAGGTGCGAGAGGCTGCATGGCCATCGCTTCCGCGTCGCGGCCACGCTCCGCTTCGAGAAGCTCAACGACATCGGCCTGGCCTATGATTTCACCGAGCTCAAGAGGCACCTGGGGGACATCCTCTCCCACCTCGACCACACCCCGTTGAACGACACACCACCCTTCGACACCCTCAACCCCTCCTCAGAGAACATCGCCCGCTTCACCTACCAGGAGTTACAAGCCCGGCTCGGCGGTGCGGCAGGGGCGCTGCATTCCGTGACAGTCTGGGAGTCGCCGCAATCCCACGTTACCTACATCCCGTAGAAGATTGACCTCTCTCATGAAGGGGCTCAGGTCCGAGATAGCCCCGTCTCGCTCGTCATTGGGAGGAGTGGCATGGGGAGTGCCCGAAGGGGCTTCGCCCCTTCGAAAAAAACAATCCCCCTCTCTCCTTTGACCAGGAGAGAGGGGGCAGGGGGTGAGAGGTAGACCTACCTCATATCGGGCGGCAGCAGGTTGGGTATGGTATCCACTATGGGGTACTCCTCTCTGCACCGGCCGCAGTAGAGGCTCCCCGAGACCACCTCCCGTTCGTTTTCCTCAGTCACCCGTAGTTCCAGCTCGCCCTTGCATAAGGGGCACGCCAGTATCTCCATCAGCTCGCGCTTCACCGACAGCACCTCGGTTCAGGACCCTGAGGCCCTAAGCCCGCTATTCCTCAGCCTTCTCCTCCGGCTTCGCCTCAGCGGCCTCCGCTGCCACCTCAGCAGTCGGGACCTCCTCAGCCACCACTGCCGGCTTCTCCTCCTCGATTCGTGCTGCGACCACCTTTACCACCACTTCCTCGGGGTCGGCCAGCACCACCACACCCTCCCCCAGCACCAGGTCCCTCACATGGACCGCCTGGCCCGGCTCGGCAAGCTCGCCGATGTTCGCCTCTATCCTCTCCGGTATCTGGCGCGGCAGGCACTTCACCATCAGGGTATTTGCCGTCTGTATCACCACGCCTGCGCTCGCCTTGGTCAGCCGGGCCTCACCAACGAGCACTACCGGCACCTCCACCTTGAGCTCCTCCGCCATGCTCACCTGCTGCAGGTCAACATGAATAAGCCCGCCGGTAAGGGCATCCCGCTGCACCTCACGTAGCACAGCACTCCTGGGATGCTTCTCGCCCTCGACCCTCAGGGAGATGATGCCGCCGCTCCCATGCTGTGCGAGGAGCCTCTCCACCTCCACTGCGTCGAGTTGGAGCGGCATGGAGTTGGCTCCGCGGCCGTACACATTGGCAGGTATGGTACCCTCGCGGCGCAGAAATCTCACCTTCTTCCTCATCACCCTGCGCGGCTGCGCCCGCAGCTCCACTATGGCCATTCGACACCTCCCGCGTTCGAATCCGCCGGTGCCGGCGGGATAAAACTAAAGAAGAAGGCGCAGGCCTGGTCAGACCTACGCCTCAAGAGACTTGGTAGCGGGGGTTGGATTTGAACCAACGACCTTCGGGTTATGAGCCCGACGAGCTACCGCTGCTCCACCCCGCGACGTAGGAACAGGCTTTTGTTGCACCCACCTCCTGGCGAACTACCATCTTAGCACAATCCCTCGCACCCAGCAACCGCCGCGATGCAACCCGAGAGCAGCGATTGACCATCGTATGGCAGGTTTCCAAACCGCCCATACGCCACAGTCGGGTTGGGAAACCCGACCTGCATGGTTGGCCTCCTGAATGTTGCTTCACGGATTAGCGGGAACACACCCGGTTGACAGCAGCGGCGCAATCTGATATAAAAGTGAGTAAGTGATTACTTACTTATTCATGATCCAGGGGCTCAGGCATTGAAGGCCGAGTGAGATGGCCAGGAAGCGCGAAAGCACACTGGTGCGGAGAAGGCAGATAATCAATGCTGCCAGGAGGCTGATCATCAGGCATGGCAGCGAGCATGTGACTGTGCGGAGGATTGCGAGGGAGATAGGTACCTCGGAGGGCGCTATCTACCGGCATTTCAGGAGCAAGAGGGATATCTTGTCCCTGCTCCTGGAACACATTGAAGAAGACCTGATAGGCGACATCGAGAGGGGCGGTACCAATGGTGGCGCTACTCTCGAGACCCTGGACAGGACGGTCAGAGGCCATGTGTCTGCCATCGAGCAACGGAAGGGCATCTCCTTCCAGGTGATAGCCGAGGTCGTCAGTCTGGGTGACAAGAAGCTGAACACGAAGATACATGACGCCTTGAACAGGTATGTGGGTCGCATCGAGGCCCTGTTATCTCGAGGGGTCGAGGCCGGGGAGATAAGGGATGACATTGACCTCAACGCGGCGGCGATACTGTTTTTCGGCATGACACAAGGCCTTGTCAATATCTGGTCCCTCGGCGGTTATCGCTTCAACCTTGAACAGGGGTATGCTCCCCTGTGGAGCATCTTCCGCGATAGTGTAGCCAGGAATCGGTGCTAATTGCCGCAGGCTGGGCTCGTCCTGAGCCCAGCCGAAGAGCTTGTCGTCCGCGCTTCCTGGCACTTGTCTGTCCATTTCGACGATATGGGGGTGTGCTGATGTGGTCGAAGGAAAACCTTCACGGTCTGGTACAGGAGAAGCTACGTGACCACCTCTTCGTGGTCGTCTCGAACCGTGAGCCTTACATACACACCTGCTCCGGTGGCGAGGTGAGGTGCGAGGTGCCGGCCAGTGGTCTCACCGTGGCACTCGACCCGGTGATGCGGGCCTGTGGCGGCACCTGGGTGGCACACGGCAGCGGCGACGCTGACAGGGATGTCGTTGACAGCCAGAACAAAGTGCCGGTGCCGCCCGACAAGCCCTCTTACTCCCTAAGGCGTGTCTGGCTCTCGAAGGAGGAGGAAGACGGCTACTACTTCGGCTTTTCCAACGAGGCCTTGTGGCCGCTGTGCCACATCGCCTATACGCGACCGCTGTTCGACGAGAGGGACTGGTTTACCTACAAGGAGGTGAACCAGCGCTTCGCTCAGGAGGTATTGGCCGAGGTCGGGGAAAGGAAAGCCTTCGTCTTCGTACAGGACTACCACCTCGCGCTGCTGCCGCGCCTGCTCAAGGAGGCGAACCCTGACCTGGTCGTCGCTCAGTTCTGGCACATACCGTGGCCCAACCCCGAGG
This sequence comes from Chloroflexota bacterium, assembly GCA_040754215.1. Classification (GTDB taxonomy): domain Bacteria; phylum Chloroflexota; class Dehalococcoidia; order JACPPY01; family JACPPY01; genus JBFMDE01. The sequence continues at coordinate 10,319 of JBFMDE010000007.1, read as the reverse complement.
CCTTCCGTGTCTGTCCCTGGCAGGAGGAGGTGCTCGATGGCCTGCTGGGGAACGACCTCATGGGCTTCCATATCCGCTATCACTGCAACAACTTCCTGGACACGATTGACCGCGCCCTGGAGGCCAGGGTTGACCGTGAGCGATACGAGGTGACCAGGGGAGGAAAGAGGACCGCGGTGCGCCCCTTTCCCATCAGCGTTGACTTCGAAGACATCTCCCGGATGTCGCAGGGCAATGAGGTGGACCGGGAGATGGAGAGGCTGAGGCGGGAGTTGGGACTGAGGGACGAGCTGGTTGGAATAGGTCTGGACCGCATTGACTACACCAAGGGGATCCCGGAGCGGCTACGGGCCGTAGACCGTCTTCTGGAGAGGTGGCCGAACCACAAGGGGCGCTTCGTCTTCATACAGGCTGGAGTCCCCAGCCGCATGCACATCTCCACCTACAAGAGCCTGAACGAGGAGGTGGATAGTCTGGTGGAGGAGGTGAACTGGAGGCATGCCTCCGGTCACTGGAAGCCCGTGGTCTACCTACGGGAACACCTTTCACCGCTGACCCTGATGGCGCTGCGGCGCCTTGCCCGCTTCTGCGTGGTGAGTTCGCTTCACGACGGCATGAACCTGGTGGCCAAGGAGTTCGTGGCCAGCCGCTTCGACAACGACGGCGTCCTGGTACTCAGCCCCTTCACCGGTGCTGCCCGCGAGCTGACCGACGCCCTGCTGGTCAACCCATATGCCACCGACCACTTCGCGGGGACGATGAAAGAGGCGATGGAGATGCCCATGCCTGAAAGGCAAAAACGGATGCAGCGGATGAGGCAAGTGGTACAGGAGAACAACATATACAAGTGGGCGGCGGACATCATCTCGGAACTGGTGAGGTTATAGGCAGTAGAAAGGTAGTTGGGTCACTTGTTCTGGCCAACCTGAGATGTTGTCCTTCTCTTCGGTCAGACTGGCCGAGTTGACTACTGGTCATGTGAGGTGTCCGATTGTACGGTCCCATGTCTAGGCTTGTGAATGTCCGAGACATCTTGTCAGCCCTTGCCATCCTCGTTGCCGCAATAGCGGCGGCGTGGCTGGTCCGGTACGTGCTAGTCGCACTTGGCAGGAAGGCTGCGAAGAAGACCGTCACCGGTGTGGGTGGCCTCTTGTTCAGGGCGCTGGGCATGCCCCTGTTCATAGGCACCATACTGGCCGGTGTCTACTTTGGACTGGTCTGCCTGCCCTGGAACGTGGCCGTAGAGCTATGGCTACAGAAGGGGTTCTACGTTGCCTTGGCCGCAGTCGGCGTCTACGCGGCGTTGAGCGTTGCGAACACCCTGCTGCGCTGGTATGGCCAGGAGATAGCCGTCACGACCAAAACTACCCTGGATGACAAGCTGTTAACGGTACTCAGAGTAGGCGTACCCATCGTGGGTGGGCTGCTTGGGGTGCTGTTGCTGCTGCGCATAGTGGGTGTCCAGCACCCTGCATTGAATGCCTGGCTTGGCGAGCACGGTGTAAGGATTGCCATCATCGTAGTCCTCTCCTTGTTGGCGTTCTTTGCCACGAGCCGGGGGCTGCCACGGGTAATAAAGAGTATGGTGAGGGGGGGTATGGTGGGCCAGCCGGAGGAGGAGGTGGCGAAGCGCTCCGATACTCTGGCAGGGGTGCTTGTCGCCACGGGGCAGGTCGTCATCATCGCCGTCGCCATACTCATGCTGATGTCGGAGCTTGACATCCAGATCGCGCCGATCCTGGCAGGCGTCGGCGTTGCCGGCATTGCCATCGGCTTCGGCGCTCAAAGCCTGGTCAAGGATGTCATTACCGGCCTCTTCATCGTGATGGAAGGGCAGTACCGCGTCGGCGATGTGGTGAGGATAGCCGATATATCCGGACTGGTGGAGGGTATTAACCTGAGAAGGACGGTGTTGCGTGACCTGGATGGCATCGTCCACTTCGTCCCCAACGGCGAGATACGCGTGGCCAGCAACTTCACCAAGGAGTATTCCCGGGTGAACCTGAACGTATCCGTGGCCTACGGCACCAACCTGGACCACGCCATAACGGTGGTAAACAGGGTGGGCCTGGAGTTGGCGAATGACCCGGAGTGGAAGCCTTTCATTCTGAAACCGCCCCAGGTGCTGCGCGTGGACAATCTGGCAGAGTCGGGCATAGACATTAAGATACTGGGAGACACGAAGCCGATAAAGCAGTGGGACATCATGGGTCAACTGCGCAAAAGGATCAAGGAGGCCTTTGACGCCGAGGGCATCGAGATACCCTATCCACACACTAAGGTGTATTTCGGTGGTTCACCATCGGGCATTTCCACGACCACAGCACACGGGAAAGGGAGGCAGGTCGGCTGTAATGGGTCGGTGGAAGACAGAGGGAGTACGGAGCGGGCAGGGTGATAGTCCGCGAGAATAACAGAGATAGCTGGATTTCGGATATACTGTCGGAGTCGGCAAGGCTAGAATCGCTGGAACAGAAGATGCAGTACCTGTTCGGAGCGTGGCCGGAAGTATCCCTCCGTATCAGGACGGCCGGACATGTGTTGCTTCTGAGCGACTACGATGGCACGCTGGCCCCGATAGTGGAACGGCCTGAGCTGGCGGACCTCGCCTCGCACACACGCGCCAGGCTTGCTGCCTTGGTTCGCCTCGGCCGGTATACAGTCGGCGTCATCAGTGGCCGTGTCCTGAGCGACCTGAGGCAAAGGGTGGGCCTTGCCGGGGTGGTGTATGCTGGTAACCACGGGCTCGAGGTGGAGGGGCCGGGCCTGAGCTTCGTAAACCCGGTGGCCGAGCAGTTCCGCCCCGTCTTCCGCATCCTCCACAAGGTGCTGGAGAAGGCGCTGGCTCCTGTGAAGGGTGTCCTGGTGGAGAACAAGGGGCTGAGCCTCAGTATCCACTACCGGCTCGTCCGGGAAAGCCAGGTGAGCGAGGTCGGGCGTGTGTTTGAGCGCGTCGTCGGCACAGCACGGGCCGATGGGATGCTGAAGACGACCTCTGGCAAGAAGGTGTATGAGGTGAGGCCGCCCGTTTCCTGGGACAAGGGTAAGGCCATCGAGGTGCTCCTGAGAAGGAGCCGGCGGCGGTTCGGGAAGAAAGGGGCGCTGGCGCTGTTCTTAGGGGACGACCTTACCGACGAGGACGGATTCAAAGTGGTCAACAAACACGATGGCATTTCCGTCTTCGTCGGAGAAGATGCCTCCCACTCCGTGGCCATGTATCAGTTAAGGTCTCCTGCGGAGGTCGACCGCTTCCTCGGGTTACTGCTCGAATTGGAAAGGGGAGAAGGTGAGTGACATAGCTGCATGGGTGAGTGAGAGATGGAGTTTGCTGGCCATCCCTGGAGCGGTCTTCGTGGCCGTCATGGTCATTGGCCTCTGGCTCAGGAGGATGGGCTACAGGGCCTTTGATGCGTGGGCCAAAGACCGGAAATGGTCCTGGCATGAGACAGCGGTCCAGGCAACCGCCAAGGCCTCCGCCCTGTGGACCGGACTGGTGGCCCTGTATCTCTCCGTCAGGGTTTCGGCAGCCCCGCCCGAATGGAAGCGCCTGGTGGGGCTGGTGCTGCTTAGCCTGCTTGTCGTCTCCATAGCGGTTGTGGCAATCCGGTTTACCCTCAGGATAATAGAGGCCTACATGGCGAAGGCAAAGGCGAGTCCTCGCAGCATAGCTACCACGAGGAACATCGCCACTGGCGTCATCACCGTGGTGACCGCGCTTGTACTTCTGGACATCTGGGGAATACCGACCAGTCCGTTCATCTTGCTCCTTGCGGTGGTCATAGTTGCTCTGGTACTGGCCTTCCGCAACGTGGTGCCGAACCTTTTTGCCGGTCTACAGCTTACCGCCATGGGCCAGCTAAGAGAGGGAGACTACATAAAGCTGGGCACAGGAGAGGAGGGATACCTCACTGACATCAGCCTGGTACAAAGTCGCATCCAGGCATTAGACGGGAGCTTCATACTGGTCCCGAACGATAAGCTGATGCACACCACCGTCACCAACTACGGTCGTCCGCTCAAGAAGGCCGCCGAGCCGTTCCGCTTCTATTCCCGCACGCACCTGAAGGAACTGACAGGGCTCAAGGCGGGAAACCTGTGGGAACTCCTCGAGTTGCTCAAGACAGTGCCGGAGTCCACCATTTACTACCACACGCACCATTTTCTTGAGGAGCACCAGTACCTGACCCCAGAACCAGCGAACGATTTCGCCTTGTGGGTGAGCGATGTTATCGGTGACGAGGTGCTTGGGGAGAAGCTGGCCAGTGTGGACACGTTTTCATTTTCCAGTCTGGCCGCCCTGCGGGAGCGGCTCGTGGGTATCATCGAGGAACATCTGGCCACTGAGAGCGAGCGGCGCAACGCGCCACAAGGCAGAGAGTTTTACTTCATGAAGTCGGTGAGCCTCGTTACCCCTACATCCTACCTGGCCCATGACCTGAGGGAGTTCGTCCAGGCGCTCCACAAGATCAGCCTCGGCTCGTTGTATTATCATGTATTCGAAGCCCGGCTGCGCCTGGGCCGTCCAACGAATGACTTCTCGGTGTGGATGAATGAATACGTGGATGAGGCTGACCTGGCAGAGCAGGTGGCCCATCTCGACCCGTACAACCATACACTGGAGGGACTGAGATCGACGCTGGTACAGCTAATCGAAAAACGCATCAAGTAGCGATTTCGGACTATGAGCCGCTGGTGGGGCGGAGCACCATCGAAGAGCTGAGGCTCCTTGGGGCCAAGCTCTCAGGCAGGAGTATACAGCACATCAACTCCACGGCCACCGGCGGGGGTGTTGCCGAGATACTGGCCCGCATGGTGCCGCTGCTGTCACAACTCGGCGTGAGCTCTGGCTGGAGCGTGTTCAAGGGCACCGAGGACTTCTTCAAGGTAACCAAGAAGTTCCATAACGCGCTCCATGGCTGGGAGAAAGAGAACGCGAGGGTCACCCAGGAAGACCTCTCGCTGTTCCTCGAGGTGAGCGAGAAGAACATCGCTGAGCTCGAGCTGTACGGGGATATCATCTTTGTCCATGACCCCCAGCCGGTGGCACTGGTCAAGAGGAAAGGGGAGGTGGGCAGGAGCTGGCTGTGGCGGTGCCACATTGACGTCTCGCGCCCCAATCCGGAGGTCTGGGACTTCGTGCGCGGCTTCGTGGTGAACTACGATGCGGCGGTCTTCTCAGCCCCGGCGTTCGCACAACAGCTCCCGGTCCGGCAGTTCCTCATCTCGCCCTCCATTGACCCGCTCAGCGATAAGAACAAGGAACTGCCTCAGAGCACCATAGATTCCGTGCTGGAGAGGCTGGGCATCCCGCAGGACAAGCCGCTCGTGACACAGGTCTCCCGCTTCGATTACCTCAAGGACCCGGTAGGAGTTATCGAGGCCTTTGACCTGGTGAAAAAGAGCATTGACTGCCGGCTCGTGCTTGCCGGCGGCGGCGCAACCGATGACCCTGAAGGGGAAAGGGTGCTGGCCGAGGTGAGAGAGAGGGCTGACGGGGTGCCCGACGTACATCTGTTGCTCCTGCCGGGGGGCAGCGACATAGAAATCAATGCATTGCAAAGAGCATCCGCCGTGGTGCTACAGAAGTCGCTCAAGGAGGGGTTTGGCCTCACGGTGAGCGAGGCCTTGTGGAAGGCGAAGCCAGTCGTGGCCTCGGCGGTGGGAGGGATACCGCTCCAGGTGAAGAACAGGTTCACCGGGCTGCTCAGCCACGGCGTCGAGGGCACGGCCTACGCCATCAGGCAGCTCCTGGCCAACCCGGACTATGCCCGCCGTCTGGGAGAGCAGGGCAAGGAGCACGTGAGGCAGAACTTTCTCATCACGCGACACCTAAGGGAATACATGCTCCTCTTCCTGGCCGTAGGCCACCGTGAAGAAGTCATCTACCTGTAAGGGCTATCGCCCCCCGCCTCTTCGACAGCGGCGGGTAAAGGGGCAGGGGCTCACCCTACGTTGATAGCCTCCTCAGCGTAGACATACCGGCTGGGCCGGCCCCGCAGGCTGAGGGCGAAGGCGATGGTCACCGGCCCTACCCGGCCCACAAACATGGCGAAGGTGATGAGCAGCTTGCCTGTCTGCGACAGGGAAGGGGTAAGGCCCATGGAGAAGCCGGTGGTGCTGAAGGCGGATACGGTCTCAAAGAGCTGGGCGAGCAGGGTAGCCTTCTCCGTGAAGCTCAGCGCCAGGGTGATGCCGAAGACCAGTACCACCGAGAGGAAGGCGATGGCCAGTGCTCGAAGCACCTGCTCCTCGTGGACGTCAGTCCCCAGGGCTGTGACCTGTCTCCTGCCCCGCACGAAGGACCAGACGGCGGCGCCGAGGAGGGCGAAGGTGTTCACTTTGATCCCGCCGGCGGTGGAGCCTGAGGAGCCGCCGATGAACATCAGGGCGATAATCACGAGCAGGGTCGGATTGGCGAAGGCGCCGACATTGGCAGTTGTCAGCCCTGTAGTGCGCGCGGTGGTCGAATGGAAGAAGGCGGACAATATCTTCTGGGGGAAGGGAAGAGGCCCCAGCGTTTGCGGGTTGTTGGCCTCGGTTGCCAGGATGGCCACCATTCCGCCAGCCAGCAGTAGCGCTGTGGTCACGAAGACCAGCTTGGTGTCCAGTGCCAGGGGGCGCAGGAACAGGCCCCTGATCAGGTCTATGATGATGATGAAGCTGAGGGCTCCCAGCAGGCTCAGTCCGGCCAGGGTGAGCTGGACCCATGTGTCGGGGAGATAGTTGCCCAGCCCCATGGTCTCGAACCCAGCGTTGTTGAAGGCGGAGGAGGCATGGAAGATGCCCAGCCACCACGCCTGGTCCTGTGGCATCGTCGCCGCCAGCCTCGAGGCGAGCAGGTAAGACCCCGCCAGTTGTGCCAGGAAGGCATAGAGCGCTACCCCCAGGATGAGCAGCACCATGCCGCGGGGACTCCCCACGCCGGTGAACTCCTTGAGCAGGAAGCGTTCCTCCGTGCTCACCTTGCGGGCGATGAGGAGCAGCAGCATGGTGGAGCCGATGAGCACGCCCAGGCCTCCTACTTGCAGCAGGCCCAGTATCACCTTCTGACCGGTGAAGCTCCAGTAGGTGGCAGTGTCCTGCACTATCAGCCCGGTACCGGTGGCTGCCGAGGTGGCGGTGAACAGGGCGTCGAGGAAGGGGGCCCTTCCCCCGCCCGCCCTCGCGCCAGGCAACAAGAGCAGCACGGTGCCCACGCCGATGAGGAGGATGAAGAAGCCGAGGAGCATCCAGGAAGGGTGGAAGGGCCCGAAGCCCTCTTCCTCCAGTGAAGCTGTTTCCCGGGCCTCGGAGTCCTGTTTCCTGTGTGAGCGTCCGCTGCGGTCAAATAGGGGCACGGCCCCTAATGGTACGCGCGGCCCCCCGGACTGTCAACCGTGGGAGCGTGGATTCCCCCTCCCTCTAGCTCCCTCCCGCCAGGGGAGGGAGTATCATAATCCCTCTCCCTTGACGGGAGAGGCCAGGTGAGGGTGAATGACCATCCCGTTTGAGGCTGGGTTCAAACGCTATTGGGGTGGCCTGCTTCCGCATGTGCCGCCACCCTGAGCTGGTCGAAGGGTGAGCGGCCGGGAATGCTGAGGATGACAGCGCTTGTTGACGCCATGAACGAACCGTTGTTAGAATACCCTTGCCACGGGGATATAGCTCAGCAGGGAGAGCACCGCGTTCGCATCGCGGGGGTCGGGGGTTCGAATCCCCCTATCTCCACCAGGGGTTACTGTAGACAGAACTGCCAGTTGGTCCCTCGTCCTGCCATCGGGAGGCAGCGGCAAGGTGTAGCTCAACGTTGCCCTCGCGCCGTCCACGTCGATCCTCTTGACAAAGGACCTGAGGAAGGCCTTCCTCTCCGTTATCTCGGCCTCCTCCAGCAGTCGACCCAGGTCCTGAGCATAGGATTTGACCAGGCCCACGTCGACCTCCTCGACACCCCGGGCAACCATCTCGGCTTCGGTCTGCACCCGCGCCTTGACGAGCTCATCCTGGCGCGTTTTGAGCTCCCTGATCCTGGGGGCCAGGTCGTCGAGCTGCAGCTTCCCCGTCTCCAGCACGTCATAGAGACGCGATAGCCTGGCCCTGACATCATGTAGCTCGGCGTTGATGGCGTCCAGCCGGTCCTTGAGGCCGGAGCCTGCGCTCTGGAGCTCTTCGTTGACCAGCCTGACCAGCGTCTCCAGATTCTCCTCAGTCAGTATCCGGGACCTTACCTGCTCGACCACTGCCCTCTCCAGCTTCGTCTTGGGGAGCATCCTGGCTGTGCAGGCCTCTTTCCCTTGCCGCATGCCCCGGGAACAGGCGTAGTAGAAGTGCCTTCCGGACTTGGCACTCTGGCCGGTGAGGGCCGCGCCGCAAGAGCAGAAGGCGACCCCGCTCAGGAGGTAAGGGCTGGGCACGGTACGGGGATGCACCAAGCGCGGACCTCTCGTCTCCAGCCTTCTCTGGACCTCATCGAAGGTTGCCCGGTCGATGATGGCCGGCCAGGCGTTCTCCACCCTCACCGGGGGGTCACCGCTGCGTATAGCAGGATGGCCCGGCCTGCCGCCCAGCAGCAGGGTGCCGCAGTAGGCCTCGTTGGTCAGCACCTTGTGCACGGTCACCTTGCTCCATCTCCTTCCAGTGGGGGTGCGTAATCCCTCACCGTTGAGCCTCTTGGCGATCTCCTTGCATCCGGCATCCCTGTGCGCCATCGCGAAAATCCGCTGCACCAGTTTGACCCACGGGGAGTCGCCTGGTTCCGGCTCCAGCTTGTACCTTGTCTTGCCCCCGTCGGCGACGGCTACCTTGCGCAGTCCCATAGGAGGCCTGCATCCCACGTAGAAGCCCCGCTTGGCGGCTTCCCTGAGCCCCCGCTTGATATCCTGGCCCAGGTTAGCGCTGTAGAACTCATCTATTGACTCGATCACTCCCTCGATGAGGCGACCGGTAGGGCTGTCATCTACCGGCTCGTTGACGGAGATGACGTCGATCCCCTTCTTCCTGAGCAGGGTCTTGTAGGTGACCGAATCTGCCCGGCTGCGTGCGAAACGGTTGAGCTTCCACACCAATATGGCTTCGAAGGGGGGCTCCTTCAATTTGGCCAGGGAAACCATCTCGCGGAAGGCGGGCCGGTCGGCCGTGCGCCCACTCTCCGCCTGGTCCACGAATTCCCTCACGATCTCATATCCGCGGCCAGCAGCGTATTCACGAAGCGCCCGAAGCTGTGCCGAGATTGAAAGGTCAACATCCTGGCTGTCGGATGATACCCTGGCGTAAACGGCTACCTTCATTGGTGTTCTCCTTCCCTATCCACTACAGGCCGAGGCGTCGGCATACATGGCATTGTCCGGGGACAAGGCCCAGCAGCTGCACCTCTTCGATGGTCCGCTTCACCTTCGGCAGTAACTTCTCGGCGGCATGATACGTGGCGACCACTCGGTCGACCTCTGGTGATTCACCCAATACCCTGGAGGCCTCGATTATCTTCTTCAGGCATTCCTCCTCAGCCCCTGGTGCCCTGGCCAGGATGGTGCCCCCGCGGAAAGTCACCTCGCCCGTTGCTGGGTTTGTGGCCAGTCCGCTTTCGAAACTCTTTTTGCTCTGCTCGCCGAATGCCTGGCGCAACACAGCCTCGTACAGAAGGGGGGCTAACGTGTAAGAGACGAGATGTGGCACGGATGAGCGGTCATCAATGCGGGCCAGCCTGTAGCCGGTCCTCTGCTCAAGCAGCTTGATGGCCAGGCGCTGAACGAATGCCTTCTCGGTGAGGTGTGCACTTAAGGACTTCTTCCATTGGTCCAGCGCCTTCCACAGCTGGTCGCGCCTCAGATGTTCCTGTAAGAGAGCCCATTCCGTCCTGGACTCGGGTCTCAACACCACAGCGACCGTTCCCGCTCTACTGTCAGCGTCCTGTTGATCGTTTACGTGAGTGTCCCAAGGCCAGGCGACGGCAGGAGATTCGTACGCCGGAAGGGAGAGTTCCGACTGCGCTTGTTCGAACATGGTGAGTAGGCTCGATTGATGTTTGCACAGGGCTTCAGTCAGTAGCTCTCCATGGGCTACTTGGAGGTCTCTTTCCCGACGCGCGCGGTCCATGCCTTTCTGGATCGTGCGCACATCCCTGTGGGCCTGCTTCGCAATCGAGATCTGCGACTTGCCGCGTTCATAGGACTCAAGCCATTCGCGCATCTGCCACAAAGAAGGCCTGATTGGCATGTTTGGTACTATTTGCATTTGGTGGCAGACAACTTATAATCCCCTCAAAAGGCTGAGGGGGTTAACATGTTCAAGCCTGCCGCATGGTTTGTGCTCGGAGCCACCTCTGGCATTCTGGCCCATATCACCCA
>JBFMDE010000006.1:43052-45564 GCA_040754215.1 Chloroflexota bacterium | reverse complement strand
TTCTACCCGCGGGCGGACTGGGCGCCGCCTCCACACGGGGCCAGCGACCACGCCATAACGGTGGGACAGGGGGTCTCCGTCGGCGCGCGCTTCTACCCGGTGGGGCCGGGGGCGCCAGCCGTCCTCTTCTTCCACGGCAACGGCGAGGTGGCCTCCGACTACGACGACATCGCCCCGCTCTACCACCAGCAGGGCATCGGCCTCTTCGTCGCCGACTACCGCGGCTACGGCCGCTCCGGCGGCAGCCCTACCTTCGCCTCCATGGTCGCCGACGCCCACCCCGTGTTCGAGTACTTCCGCGACCTGGTGAGGAAGGGAAACGAGGGCCGCCTCCTCCGACAGGGCTCAGGACAGGCCCTCTTCGTCATGGGCCGCTCCCTGGGCTCTCACTCCGCCATCGAGCTGGCCTCCAGCTACGCCGGCGAGATGCGCGGCCTCATCCTGGAGAGCGGCTTCGCCCACGTCCCCAGCCTGCTGAGGCACCATGGCCTCACCACGACCTCACCACAACTGGACGCCTTCGAGAGGGCGGTGCAGGCGCGGGTCAGGAGCATCGCACTGCCGGTGCTGGTCATCCACGGCGAGTGGGACACGCTGGTGCCGCCGGAGTTCGCTCACTCGTTCTACGAGAACGTAGGCTCGAAGGACAAGACACTGCTCACCATCCCCGGCGCCGGCCACAACGACATCATGCTCCTGGGGATGAGGGAGTACTTCTCCGCCATCGGGGACTTCGTGACAAGGCTGGGAAGGGAAATCCCAAGTACCAATTCCTGAATCCGAAACAGGTCCAGGAGGGCGAGGCCGTTTAGCAACTCCCCACTTTGTCATCGCGAGGCCTGCGCCATCCGTCATTGCTACGAAAATACACTCTGTCATCGCGAGCGAAGCGTGGCGATCTCATACCTCCGTCCTTCTTCGACCCTGGTTATGAGATTGCCACGTCGTCCCGACTAGTCGGGACTCCTCGCAATGACACCGTAGCGTTTGGCGACCGTTTCTGATTGACTATCGGGTACCCCTGGTCTAAGATGTTGGATACCTTACAGTCCATGAACAACTTCGACATCGCCTCCCAGGTCTCCCATATCGAGGCCAACCGGACGGTCAAGGACACCCTGATGCAGGCGCTGCGGGTGCGCAGCTCGAAGAAGCGCATCTCGGTGACCGACCTGCTCAGCCTCAAGCAGGCCTTCTTCCGCAGGAAATACCCTGAGATCACCCCAACACTGGAGCGGCAGCAGTTGATGTGGTCGGGCACCGGCTTCCACGAGCTCTTCGGCGCCGCCGTCTCCAGCGAGGAGTACCGGGAGCAGTTCGTGGAGTACGAAGGCGTGGTGGGGAAGATAGACATCTTCGAGGACATGCCCGTGGAAATCAAGACCACCGGGCGCCTCGCCGATGAGATGGACCTGCCACGGAAGAGGCCCTCCTACATCGAGCAACTGGGTATGTACTGCGGTATGGTCGGCGTGAAAGAGGGCAGGATAGTCATCTACCAGCGGGATGCGGGCCTGACGGGCCAGGCCCCGCTGAGCGTCTGCCACCTGCGGTTCTCCGACCTGGACGCCGTCAGGTCTGAGATGCGCCGCAGGCGCGAGCTGCTGGAGGCGGCCCTGGCCTCGGACAACGCCTCGGCACTCCCCGTGTGCTCCTGGGGGGACTGGGGATGCGACTACTCCGGGGTATGCGACTGCAAGACGAGCAAGGTAGCGGCGTCGCACGCCATCCTGGAGCGGATGGAGCTGCTGGAGGCGGATGAGGCAGCGGCAAGGGAGTTCATGGACAAGCTGGCGCAGCCCCGACCTGTAGGGGCAGCGCTGCGCCTCAACGACATCGTGTTCCCGAGGAAAACGTACTTCGCCCGTCTGAGGCGCGAAGCCCCGCTGGACGAGGAGGCACAGGAGCAAGAGGCCCGGGAGCAGCTCTCCTCCATGGGGAAGTGGGGCGTGGTGAGCGCGGTGCGTGACTCGCTGCGTTACGGCAGCCCAGGCGGCAGCCAGCGCGTGCCCGTGAGCGAGGGGACGCTGAGCGACATGGTCACCCTTCACCAGGGCCAGCCGGCCATCGTGCGCAATACCGCCCTGCGCTCCATCGTGGAGAGGGAGAGGTTGCCCTCGATGAGCCCGCACTTCTTCCTGCGGCTGGGGTTCGAGTGCGCGCTCACCGGCCAGGCCCGGGGGAGGCTGGTGCTCTACTACTCGAACGTGCCGCGAGAGGACGCCAAGCTCCTGGTGTACGACGTCAGCTTCAAGGGCATAGAGACGCTCAAGGCCGAGGCCTCCAGGCGGGTGCGCCTGCTGGAGACCGCCAAGGGCCCGGAGGAGCTGCCGCCGTGCCCGGCGTGGATGGCCCGGTACTGCAAATACAGCCCGGCGTGCGGCTGCGGCTAAGGACGGGTGACCCCTCTACTACTTCTTCTTGGGAGCCGCCTTCTTTGCCGACTTGGCTGGTTTGGCTGCCTTCCCCTTGCTATGAGCGGCACAGGTCTTGCACATCGTCTCTCACCCCC
>JBFMDE010000006.1:31104-42952 GCA_040754215.1 Chloroflexota bacterium | reverse complement strand
GCGGCTAAGGACGGGTGACCCCTCTACTACTTCTTCTTGGGAGCCGCCTTCTTTGCCGACTTGGCTGGTTTGGCTGCCTTCCCCTTGCTATGAGCGGCACAGGTCTTGCACATCGTCTCTCACCCCCTTTCGTCACATGACTGAGATAGATGGTAGCCCTCAAGAGCGCCCTAAAGGTCTCGTCAGTGACGCGCTCTCTGCACCCAGATGTCCCTCCAGGTACTGCTTTAACACCACGGCATTGTTATGCTCGCTGTCTCGAGCACCGTAGAGCAGGGTGACATTGCCCCGTTGAGCCGCTTGAAGAACCGGCTGCCAGGTCTGGGGCTTGCTGTCAAGTTCAGCAAAATAGCCGCGCTGGAATTCGTCCCACTTCGCCGGGTCGTGACAGAACCAGCGGCGTAGCGTGGCACTGGGGGCTACATCCCTTAGCCAGCCATCCAGCTTCAGTGATTCCCTCTTCATGCCACGTGGCCAGAGCCGGTCAACGAGAAAGCGTGTCCCGTCGTCAGTCTCCGGACGCTCGTATACTCGCTTGACACGAATCATCATCTGACCTCCCTTTGTAGCGCATCGCTCGCTTCTGTTGGGTCCACGTGAATAACGGAAAAAACCCCGCTGACTGACTAAGGAAGACATCCTTGTTAAGGAGCCTCCGGGGGTCAGCGGGCTACTTCTTCTTTCCCAGCCTCTTGAGATGGTCGCTGAAGACCTGGTCGTGGTACACCTCGTGGTCGCGTATCCTTGCCAGCAACTGCTTGAGCTTCTTGTCCTTGACCTCCTCCGTGTAGCGGCCGTACTCCGCGGCCACTTGCCGCTCGATGGCGATGTCGGCTTTCAGCATGTCCCGCATGTCCCTGGAGCGGTCAATACTGGTGTGCTCCATCCTGGGCGTGCCCTTGCGGTCAATCATGCCCTCGGACAGCCAGCCCAGGTGCTGCATCTCGTTGACCGCCTGGTCGTGAAGCTCCTCCTTCACCTCTTCGTCCTTCGCCAGGTAGGCGTGGAGGAGGTACTGGAGGACCACCGTGTACTCGTGCTCGATGCCCCAGTTGAGCATCCCGGCGATGCGCCCGCCGCGCGGGCCTGTCCTGTCCGCCATCTTCTTGCGGGCCACCTTCTCCACCAGGTGGCTGAAGGCCGCGTGGTGGGCCTCTTCGTCCGAGAGGATGCGCTGCAGCAGCCGCTTTACCTTCGGCTCGGTGACGGCCTTGATGTGCTTCCGGTACATCACTATGGCGTCTTCCTCCTGGAGCACGTCGTTGTGCATCCAGGTGGGCACCGGGTGGTCGCCCAGGCGCATCATGCCCCTGTTCATCGAGGGCACCCCGCCCAGCTCGACGATGGTCTCCGCCAGCCAGTCCAGGTGACGCATCTCCTCGCGGGCGATGGCCTCTATCTCGCAGGCTACCTCTCCCTCGCCCATGCTGTAGGCATGGGTCAGGTACTGGATGATGGCGGCATGCTCGCCCTCCAGGTCCTGGTTCAGCATCTCCACTATGTGCTTGCTCATGACCACCTCTCAAATACGTTTTTTGAAGTTTCGCCCCGTATATGCCAGAATAACACAGAAGCGGGCAAAAGTTAAGATAGCCCTCAGGAGGTCAGATGATGCAGGCAAGGCCAGCGGCGTTGGGAGTCGAGGTACAGGACCGGGTAGCGGTGTTCATTGACGGGAGCAACCTGTACCATGCCCTGCGCGAGAGCCTGGGCCGGACCGACCTGAACTTCGCCGAGTTCGTGCACAAGCTGTGCGGCCAGCGGCGGCTCTTCCGCACGTACTACTACAACATACTCCAGGAGCAGAGCCAGAACCCGGATGGCTACCGGGAGCAGCAGGAGTTCCTCGACGCACTGCGCAAGACCCCCTACCTCGAGGTGAGGCTGGGACAGACCAAGCTACACCAGGGAGTCCAGGTGGAGAAGGGCGTGGACATCATGCTCGCCACCGACCTGCTGCAATACGGCTGGAACGGGTTGTACGACGTGGCAATACTGGTGAGCGGCGACGGCGACTTCGCCTACGCCCTGCAGACGGCGAAGAACATGGGCAAACACGTCGAGGTCGCCCACTTCGAGCGCAACGCCTCCAAGACCCTGCAAGAGGTCGCCGACCACCTGCATGTGATGAACCGCTCCTTCTTCGACGGGCTATGGTGGAGCAGACGGCCCCCACGGAGGAGGAGGGTGGGCAGGCCGAAGGTCGCCCTGCAACAGGAGGCCAAGCCTCAGGAACAGCCGCGGCCCTTCGAGCCGACCAACCACGAGACACCCCGGGGCCTCTCCCTGCAGGTGCAAGCGGCGCCGCTGTTGCCCCCTCAGGTGGTCTAGGGCCTGCTACTGCAACTGGGCCAGCAGTGACCGGAGCCGCTCAAGCCTCTCAGTGGCAGAAATGAGCTTCTCCCGCTCCTTCTCCACCACCTCGGCCGGAGCACGGGAGCAAAAGGCATCATCGTCCAGCCTGGACCGTATGCTGCCGGCGAACTTCTCCGCAGCGGCCACCTCGTCCGCAAGGCGCTTACGCTCCACATCCAGGTCCACCACGCCCTTGAGCGGCAGCAGTACCTCGACGCCCGGCAACACCAGGGCCAGCGTCTCCTTGTCCGGCGCTTCCCTCCGCTCTCCCGGGAAGACGGACACCGGCCTTGTCCTGGCCAGGGTCTCAATAGTCGGGACGTGACGGGCCAGCTCAGCCTGGCCCTCAGCGGCGTATATTCGGGCCTCCATCCACCGCTCCAGCGGTATCCGGAACTGGGCACGGATGTTGCGGATGGAGCGTACTATCTCTATGATGGTCCCCATCACCCGCTCCGCCCCCGTGTCAAGCTCTTTCTCATCGCAGGCAGGGTACGGGGCGACGACGATGGAGTCGGGCTGCCGCCCCTCACGGGGCAGGCGCTGCCACAGCTCCTCGGTGACGAAGGGCATGAAGGGATGAAGCAGGCGCAGCGACGTCTCCAGTACCCGGACCAGCACCGGTAGCGGCGGCGGCCCTCCTGAGCGCATGCGCACCTTGGCGACCTCGATGTACCAGTCGCAGTACTCGTCCCAGATGAAGTCGTAGACCTGTCTCTCCGCCTCGCCGAACTGGAAGTCCCGCATGAGCTGGCCCACCCTGTCCGCGACCCGGTTCAAGCGGCTTATGACCCAGCGGTCCTCCACAGGTAACGGCACCGCAGGAGCCACCTCTCCCGCCTCCAGGCTCATGATGACGAAGCGGGCGGCGTTCCACAGCTTGTTGGCGAAGTTGCGCCCCGCCTCCAGCCTCTGTGCGCTTATCTTGGTGTCGTTGCCCGGGGTGCTGCCGGTGGTGAGGGCGAAGCGCAGGGCATCGGCGCCATAGGTCCCGATGGCCTCGATGGGGTTGAGCACGTTCCCCTTGACCTTGCTCATCTTCTCGCCCTTCTCGTCGCGCACCAGGCCGTGCAGGTAGACCCAGCGGAAGGGCGCCTCGCCCGTGTTCTCCAGCCCCAGCATGATCATCCGCGCCACCCAGAAGAACAGGATGTCGTACCCCGTCTCCATCACGGTAGTGGGATAGAAATAACGCATGTCCTCGGTGTCATCGGGCCAGCCCAGCGTGGAATGCGTCCACAGACCGGAGCTGAACCAGGTGTCCAGCACGTCCGAGTCCTGCACAATGTCCCCGGAGCCGCAGTGGGCGCAGGACGCGGGGTCGTCCACGGAAACCGTCTCTTTGCCGCACTTCCGGCAGTGCCACACCGGGATGCGGTGCCCCCACCACAACTGACGGCTGATGCACCAGTCGCGGATGTTCTCCATCCAGTTCAGGTACACCTTGGTGAAGCGCTCGGGCACGATGGTTATGCGGCCATCAACCACGGCCTGGATGCCCTTCGCCGCCAGCGGCCCTATCCTGACGAACCACTGGGGGCTCACCCGGGGCTCCACCATGGTCCCACAGCGATCGCAGTGGCCAACCGAGTGCGAGTGCGGCTCAGTCTTGACCAGCAGACCCTCCCGCTCCAGGTCGGCCAGGATGGCCTTGCGGCACTGGAACCTGTCCATACCCTGGTAGGGGCCGGCGTTTTCATTCATCGTGGCATCGGGATGGAAGATGTTCACCAGCGGCAAGCCCTGCCGCTGCGAGACCTCGAAGTCCACCGGGTCATGGGCCGGCGTTATCTTCACCGCACCGGTGCCAAAGGACAGCTCAACGGCCTCGTCCGCGATTACCGGGATGACCCTCTTGAGCACGGGCAGGACCGCCTTCTTGCCCACCAGGTGCTTGAGACGCCCGTCACCCGGGTTGACGGCCACGGCGGTATCCCCGAGCAGTGTCTCGGGACGAGTGGTGGCCACGGTGATGAACTGGCCGCCATCCTGGGTGACAAGGGGGTAACGGATGTAATATAGCCGTCCCTCCATCTCCTTGTGCTGCACCTCCAGGTCGGAGAGGGCGGTCTGGCACCGGGGGCACCAGTTTATGATACGCTCCCCGCGGTAGATAAGCCCCTTGCGGTACAGATTGACGAAGGTGGTGCGGACGGCGCGACAGGGGCCGGGGTCCAGCGTGAAGCGCTCACGGCTCCAGTCACAGGACACACCGAGCCGCTGGTGCTGCTGCGCGATGGTGCCGCGACAGCGGCTCACCCATTCCCAGACGCGCTCTATGAATTTCTCCCTGCCCAGGGCGTGCCGCGAGGTGCCCTCGGCGAGGAGTCGCTGCTCAACCACCCACTGAGTGGCTATTCCGGCGTGGTCCACCCCGGGTAGCCAAAGGGTGGGTTCGCCCATCATCCTGTGCCAGCGCACCATGATGTCCTCAACGGTGGCGGTGAGCGCATGTCCCACGTGCAGCTCGCCGGTCACATTGGGCGGAGGCATGATGATGACGAAGGGCTTCCTCACAGGGTCTATCCTGGGGGTGAAGTACCCTTTCTCCAGCCAGAAGCTATACCAGCGCGACTCCGCCTTGCCTGGCTCATAGGCCTTGGGCATCTCAGGCATCTAGTGAACCTCACCCCTAGCCCCTCCCTCAGGGAGAGAGGCAGAAACTCCAGAGAGGGGCCAGGCCCCTCTCAAAACACACAGAGCAGAGCCAGCCTTTAGCCTCTGGCCCGCCTCACCAGCAGTGTCACCACCTTGTCCAGTATCCTGTCGGCAACCAGCCTCTTGGGCAGCAGGGGCACGTCCTCCACCCTGCCGCTGCGCTCCAGTATTATCACACGGTTCGTATCAGCACCGAAGCCGCTATCGCTGTGGCTGATGTCGTTGGCCACTATGAGGTCAAGGTCCTTGCGCTTCAGCTTCTTCTCGGCATTGGCCACCAGGTCGTTGCTCTCCGCGGCAAACCCGACCCTGATGAAGTCTCCCCTGACTTCCTCCAGGATGTCCTTTGTCCTGGTCAGACGCAGGACAAGGCTGGCCGCGTCCTTCTTTATCTTCTCCGGCGACTGCTCAGCGGGCCGGTAGTCCGCTACCGCCGCCGCCATGAGCAGAGCGTCGGCCTCGGGGACGGCCTTAACCACCGCCTCGTACATCTCCTCCGCAGTGCGGACATGGAGCACCGTCACAGCCACCGGGTCGGGTAGGGCGGTAGGCCCAGCGACCAGGGTCACCCTTGCTCCTCGGTCACGTGCCGCCTCGGCAAGGGCATAGCCCATCTTGCCTGAAGAGCGGTTCCCGATGTGACGCACCGGGTCTACAGGCTCCTGGGTGCCGCCGGCAGTGACCACGATGTGCCTCTCCGCAAGGTCGCCCTTCCGGCCGAGCACTTGCTTGATGGTCCCGATTATCTGGGTGGGGTCGACCATCCGGCCGAAGCCTATACGGCCCTCGGCCAGCCAGCCGTGGCCCGGGCCAACGATGATGAAGCCGTGATGCCGCAGCTTAGCGAGGTTGTCCTGCGTGAAGCTGTTGTCCCACATATTGACGTTCATGGCCGGGGCGATGATTACCGGGGCCTTGGTAGCCAGTACCGTGGAACAGAGCAGGTTGTCCGCCATTCCCGCCGCCAGCTTGGCTATGGTGTTGGCGGTAGCCGGGGCGATGGCCACCACGTCTGCCGCCTGGGCCAGGGCCACGTGTTCGATGCTGAACTCACTGGTCATCTCGAACATCTCGGTGGCCACCGGCCTCCCCGTCACGCTGCGGAAGTTCAGAGGCCGGACGAACTCCACGGCCGCCGGGGTCATCACCACCTCGACACACGCCCCTTCCTGGGTCAGCTTACTGGCAATATCCACAGCCTTATAGGCAGCGACGCTACCGGTGACTCCCAGCACCACGGTCTTGCCGAGCAACACACTCTCTCTCCCGACCTTCTCCAGCCCCATGTCTCCTGCGTCCATACTACGCTCCCCCTCGGTTCAGTTCGTAGATTATGCGGAGCCCGATGAGGGTGAGGTCCGGCTCCACCACCTCTATCACCGGTGTCTCCTTGGCCACCAGGCCGCAGAGGCCTCCGGTGGCCACCACCCTGGCCTTTTCACCCAGTTCCGCCCGTATTCTGGCCACCAGGCCTTCCACCAGGCCCACGTAACCGAAGAGGATGCCCGACTGCATGGCCGCTACCGTGCTCTTGCCTATCACCCTCTTGGGACGTGCCAGCTCCACTCGCGGCAACTGTGCCGTGCGCGTGAACAACGCCTCTGCCGACAGGGCCACGCCGGGAGCGATGGCTCCGCCGAGATAGTCACCCTCTCGGGAGACGACGTCGAAGGTCGTGGCAGTGCCGAAGTCGATCACGATGACCGGCCCCCCGTACAGATGCCGGGCGGCGGCCGCATTGACCACACGGTCAGTACCGACCTCACGGGGGTTGTCCATAGCTATGCGAATGCCGGTCTTGACGCCTGTCTCCACTACCAGCGGCTCGGTCTTGAAATAGCGGCTGCACAGCTCGACAAAGATAGCGGTGAGCGGCGGCACCACACTGCACAGCGCCGCTTCGGTAAGTGCGGCAGGCGGTATCTGGCCGTACTGCAGCAACGCCAGCAGGGTGGTGGCATACTCGTCGGCCTGGCGATGAACGCTGGTGGCGATACGCCAGGTGGTCTTCATCTTGCTGCCCTCGAAGACACCCAGCGTGACGTTGGTGTTGCCGATGTCAATGGTCAGAAGCATCCCGTCCCCCGAACCATCTCCTCCCATCTTAGCCCGCCTTCGGCGGGTAGACGCGCATCGCAACCTCCTTAGCGGCAACGGGCTCAACCCGGGACAAGGCGCCCTCCCTGAGCCTCTTGATCACCTTGGGCAGCGCGGGCAGGAGGTCCTCCGCGATCATCCCGGTGTTCCCCAGTTCCTCACGGACCATCTCTCCAGCCATCCCGTGCACATACACGCCCAAGGCAGCGGAGTCGAAGAAGCCCAGCCCCTGCGCCAGCAGGCCGGCGATAGCCCCAGAGAGGACATCGCCGGTGCCGCCAGATGCCAGGCCGGGGTTCGCTATGGGGCTCAGGCACACCTTCCCCTCGAAGCTGGCAATGACGGTATAGGCACCCTTGAGCACCAGCGTATTCTCCCATTCCAGGGCCATCTTCCTCGCCAGTCCTATGCGGTCCTTCTGTATGTCAGCCATGGACATGGCCAGCATCCGCGACATCTCACCAGGGTGCGGGGTCAGTATCATCTGTCGCGGCAGCTTCTTCCACCAGTTCTCGACCTCCTTCACTGCGTCCAGTGCATCGGCGTCGAGCACCAGGTTGGGGGACGAGACCGGTTGAAGGTTCGAGAGGGTGGACTTCATGAACTCCAGGGCTGCCTTGCTCTTGCCCAGGCCCGGACCCATGAGCATTACATTGGACGCGATTATCTCCCGCTTCAGAGCGGTGAAGGCCTCCTCGGCCACCACACCGGTTGCCGATTGCGGCAGAGGGACATACGTGGCCACGGTCAACTTCGCCGCCAGCGGCCCCTGAAGGCTGGTCGGTGTGGCCAGAGCCACCAGGCCAGCGCCCACCCGGTAGGCACCCATGCACGAAAAGTAGGCGGCGCCGATGTAGTTGATGGAGCCGGCCACCACCAGCACCCGTCCGAAGGTGCCCTTATTGGCGTTCAAAGGACGCGGTGGCAACACGGTGCGCGCCCAGTCATCCGAGAGCAGCTCGATGTTCACATCGGCGGCAAGCTCAGACGGTATTCCTATGTCGGCTACGACGAGCTTCCCCACCTTGCTGGCACCGGGGAACTGGAACAGGCCGACCTTGGGGTGGCCCAGGGTGACCGTCATGTCGCAGTAGGGCGTGGCAGGGTCCACAGCACCGGTATCGCCGTTAAGGCCCGAGGGAAGGTCGAGTCCCACGAGCAGCATCTGCGGCCGCCTTGCCCTGACGCCGTTCACGCGCTCCAGGATGTTCTTGTAGACACCCTCCAGACCCCGGGCGCTGCCCGTGCCCAACAGGGCGTCAATGACCACGTCGGCAGAGCCCAGGGCCTCTTCCAGGACCTTAAAGTTGGAGTCTTCCTCCACGCGCAATATTCGGATATTGCGTTGCTGCACAGACTCAAAGGCGATGTCCTCGGGGGCATCGCGGTAGCCATACATGTAGACGACGGGCCTGGCGTTCATGTCGAGCAGGTAGCGGGCGGCGACCAGGCCATCGCCGCCGTTATTGCCCTTTCCCACCAGCACCAGGATGTTCTTGCCCTCGATGCTATCAACCGCCTTCGCGACCTCACGGGCCACCGCACGTCCGGCGTTGTCCATGAGTACCAGGGTGGTCAGGCCCTTGTCAGCCGCCCTGCGGTCTATCTGGCGCATCTGCTCACAGGTAACTACCTTCATGTCGCCTCCCAGCAAGATTCTCGCATCTTCCTTCTAGGCCGCCGCCACCCGAACTGCCACAGATAACGCCCTATTATACAACACCAGACTCCCGAGGTGTCGCATTTGCGAGCCTCAGGCCAGACCTCCCTCCAATCGCCGCAGCACCCGCTCCATCGCCTCCCAGTGGGTGCCCCTCCAGTAGACACGCCGGCAGGCCGGACACTGCATGTACTGCTCCTGGGTCCTGAACACATATGACGGTACCAGCCGGCGCACCTCATCCTTGCCCCGCGTCTCCAGCGGTCGGTTGCACTCCAGGCACACCGAGAAGGGCCTGAACCGGTAGTCCAGTCCCAGACCCATCACCACCTGTTGTAGCTGGCGCGCCGGGTCGTCGCTCCGCAGGAGCAGTGCCCTGAGCTCTCCGCTGGCCACTACCCTGCGCTGCATCACCTGGGTATCCCGTGTGAGCACCACCCTGCCTTCGGCCAGCGCGGCCTTGACCATCGCGCCGTCATCGGGGCCATCGAAGAGCAGGGCATCATAGCCCATCATACGCAGCCACCTGGTCAGCTTCCCGACATTGCGGTCTACGATGAACTTTGGCGTCATGGCCACTCACACCCGTAGCTTCAGCCCCTGCCGCCACAGCATGACCGGGACGCCGAGCCTGCGGGATACCAGCTTCGAACTGGATGTCTCCAGGTGGTGTACACCGAGGATGCGGACTTCCACGGCAGGCTCCCTACTGTTGACTGTCTGCCAGGGCAGCAGGACCCGCTATTCTAGCCCGTTCTCGTATCAGGTAGATAAGCGGGATGCTCACGGCGGTGACCGCCATCTTCACTATGTACTGGCCCTCTATCAGCGGTAGCACCGGGAACACACCGCCGAAGGCGATGGTGATAAAGACCATGCTGTCCACCAGTGTCGAAACAGCATTGCTCGCCAGCACCCGGGCCCAGCGATGTTTCCCTACCTTCCGCCGCCACCAGGCGAAGACCTCGATGTCTATGAGTGAGGCCACGATATAGGCAGTGAGGCTCGCCAGCACGATGCGCGGCGTGGAGCCCAGCACCGAGGCGAAGGCCTCCTGTCCCTGGTAGAAAGATGCCGGCGGCAGCAGGATTGAGAACCGGGTGTACGCCGCCAGCAACACGTTGGCCGCGAGGGCGGCATAGACCACGTAGCGCGCCCCCTGCTTGCCCAGCTTCTCATTGACCAGGTCCACCAGGGTGAAGGTCAGGGCGTATATGAACACCGCAGCCGGCACGGTGACGCCGCCCACGGCAACCTGCTTGGAGGCGGTGACATTGGCGATGAGCTCGCAGGCGACGTACAGGCCCACCAGCAGTATCGCGCTCAGCTCATAACGTCGCTCTTGCATCGGCAAACCAATTGTACCATATCGGCAGGGAGCCCCTGACGTCCGTGGAGGGAATGACTCGTTGGTGGGTATCTATAGAGAGAAAGGGGCGGGGGGCCAGCAATGAACCTCGTCTACACCCAGATACGCCGGAACATGAACCACTGGTCGGGGTATTGCCTGACCGTCTTCTCCAGCGCCTCCATGATGTGCTGGGTGAGCGCCTCGACGTCGCGGCTGAAGTCGCCGCTGGGCTCGAAGTGCAGCGGCTTGTCAAAAAAGGTCATGAAGCGGTTGCCCGGGGTCCGTACTACAGTGCCGGGCACTATCTTCGCCCCGGTGCGCAGCGCCAGGGCTGCAGCTCCACCCGGCACCTTCGCCATGGCACCGCAGAACCTGACCTTCACGTTCCCTAATGCGGGGCAGTCTATGAGCAGGGCCAGGAGCTCGTTGCGCCGCAGGGCCCGGAACAGGGCTGGCATCCCTTCCTTGACCGAGACCACCTTCATCCCAACCTGGCTCCGCATCCTCTGCACCCAGCGGTTCACCTGGTCGTTGCAGAACTTGTCCACCACCACGTTGAGGCGGTAGCGGCGTCGGGCCACACTCATGCCGGCCAGGTCCCAGCTACCCATGTGCAAACCGACCACGATCGCACCTTTGCCGTCCGCCAGGGCCATGTCAAGGTGCTCCAGCCCGGTGAAGCTTACCCTCTCCTCGCACCCCTTGTGACTGCACACGAACTCCGCACAATAGCGCACCAGGTTACGGAAAGCCCTGCGGGCTGCCCGGTTCACCGCCCTCCTGGTCGCCTCAGGGCCGAGGACCAGACGCATGTTCTCCTGGGCAGTGCGGCGGGCACGTGGCCAGGCCAGGTACAGCGCCTCGCCCAAGACCACGGCCATAACATAGAGGAACCTCTGGGGGAGCCTCCGCAGGAGGAAGCTGACTACCCTGGCCAACATGTACAGAAGCATTAGGGAGTTACTATATCAGAGTCGGCCGCGGCCGTAAAGTAGGCAACACCCGCTACTCTCCAGCATAGAAGGCAACCGCCAGCAGACCGGGCCCCGTGTGGACCCCCATGGCAGGGGTGAAGTCCTTCACGTATAGCTCGGCGCAGTTGAACTCAGAGGCGAGGCGACGTCGGATGTCTTCAGCCTCGTCGGGCGCGTTGCTGTGATGGACTATGGCATGCAGCGGCTCCTTGCCTGCCATCCTCTTCACCATGGACATCATAGACCTCACCGCCCTCGGCTTGGTGCGCACCCTGGCCACCAGGCTAGCGCCACCACCGGAGGGCAGTAGCCGTATTACCGGCTTGATCTGGAGCAGCGAGGTGGCCCAAGCGGCGACCTGGGGCACGCGCCCGCCCTTTGCCAGATAGTGCAGGGTGTCTATCACAGCCACAAGGTGCACACGGGGCACCATCGAGCGCGCAGCCTCCATGACCTGAGCAAGGCTCCTGCCCACCGCCGCGGCCCGCGCCGCCGCCAGTACCACCAGGCCCTGAGCGCCAGCCGCGGTGCCGGAGTCCAGCACCTCTATGGTCACCCCGGGGAACAGTGGCTTGGCCAGCTCAGCTGCCGCCCTTGCCGAATCGAACATGCCGCTGAAACCCCTGTTGACCGTGATGCACAGGACATTGCTGCAACGGAGTGCCGTTCTCCTGATAGCCTCCATATACCTCCCCGGAGAGGAGGGGGAGGTGGTGGGTAGCTTTTCCTGACGCGGCAGCAACTCGTAGAACT
>JBFMDE010000006.1:0-31004 GCA_040754215.1 Chloroflexota bacterium | reverse complement strand
TTGACCGTGATGCACAGGACATTGCTGCAACGGAGTGCCGTTCTCCTGATAGCCTCCATATACCTCCCCGGAGAGGAGGGGGAGGTGGTGGGTAGCTTTTCCTGACGCGGCAGCAACTCGTAGAACTCGGCCGGAGTCAGGTCCACCTCATCGAGGTATGCCCGGCCATTGAGGCTGAAGCCGATGGGCACCACTTCGATACTGTACCGCTCCACCAGCTCCCTGGGCAGGCAGGCGGTGGTGTCGGTTATGATCCCAACGTTTCGCGAGGAGGCTGTCATGGGCACTGGAGCGGACATTGTATACCGATGCATATCCTAGCATGGCATATCTGGTTTGTCAACCGAACCAAGCCTCAGACCTCGCCGTCGAGCTGATTGAGCACCAGTCCGGTAGGGAGCTTGGGGTAGAAGTAGGTGGACTTCTGCGGCATCTTGTCGGCGGCATCGGCCACAGCCTTCACCGCATAGGCATCCACGGGGTTCAGCAGAAAGCCCAGCCGGTATTCCCCGGCGGAGACGCGCTGCCAGGCCTCGAGTTCGCTCCTGCTGTACGCTATATTCTCGCCCTCGTCCAGGCCAAGCAGTTCGGACAGTATCACATGGTGCAGGACGCTCACATCCAGAGTGCGATAGGCCTGGGAACGGTCGTGCGGCAGCGCTCCCTCGACCCGCGCGAAGTCATGCAGCCTGAGGATGAGCAGGCTCTCCCGCTCCAGCCCCAGCAGGCCGATGACGACCCGCTCCCCCTTCAGTGGCTTGAGGATGCGGTGCAACATCGCCGCGGAAAGAGGGCAGCTCATGGGCGCGGCGTCTACCTCGAAGCAGGTCCCAAGCCTGGCCCTGAGCTCCTGCACCCTGGCCTCAGACACATCCCGAACCAGCCGGTGGTAGGGCAGCACCACCAGCCCGGAGTCGGAGAACTCCACCAGGGTCATCATGACGAAGTTGAATGCGGCATTGCTCCCGGCCAGTGGAAGGGCATCAAGCCGTTCCTTCCGATAGGCCAGCGCGGTCTCGTAGCGGTGGTGGCCATCGGCAACGTACAGCGGCTGCGGCCCAAGCGCCGAGGTGACCCGGTCCAGCAACTGCCGGTCGGTTATGGACCACAGGGTATGGCTCTCGTCATCCGCCACGACACGGAACAGGGGTTCCCTGCGTTCCGTAGCTTTGATGACCGAGGCGACGTTGCCATCGGCATCCTGGTACAGTGTCAGGGTAGGGCTGATGTTGGCCTGACAGGCACGCACCAGGTTGAGGCGGTCCGCCTTGAAGACCGCCGCCGTGCCCTCATGGGGACGCACCACGCCTTTGTCCCAGTCCTCCAAACGCACAGCGGCCATGAGCCCGCGCCGTGTCCTGACCTCCCCCTGGTAGCTGAAGTAGTGGTGGTGCAGGTACATCGCGGGCGAGGCGTCAGCATGCAGCACTCCTCGCTCCAGCCACTCCTTGAAGGTCTCGGCAGCACGGCTATACCTGTTATTCCAGAAGCTGTCCCCGGGCTCAGCGAGGCCATACTCCAGGCGCACCACGTTGTAACGGCTCTTGTGGTACAGGGCATGCTGCATCTCAGGAGTGATTACGTCATATGGAGGACACGTAACTGTGCCGGGGTCGCCGACCAGCTCCTGATTGTATCTGAGGCCTCGGAAAGGACGAACGTCAGCCAAGTTGAGACCTCAGCCCGCCGCGCCACGCCGCTTCCAGCTCATGCAGCGCCAGATTGACATATCCGGGTATGGTGAAACGTCTCCCACCCACCTTGCCCAGGCGTGCCAGGGGTACGCGATGTCTCTGACATGTCCTCTCCAGCCTCGCCCGGTCCCCTGGAGACACGGCGACCACTATACGCGACTGGATCTCGCCGAAGAGTGCGGCGTCCTTTCGCCCTTTGACCTTCCAGTAGGTGCCACGAAAACCTCTCTCGCCCAGGATGCAACACTCCGCCAGCGCCACCGCCAGGCCGCCATCGGAGCAGTCGTGAGCCGACCGCACCATGCCCTCGCGGACGGCCTCCAGGCAGCACCTCTGTACACGGTTTTCCAGCTCCATGTCCAGGCTGGGCCTGCCTGCCACCCGGTGATGGACGACCTCCAAATACTCACTCCCTCCAAGGCCACCGAGGTCATCCCAGGAGCCATCACCTCCGAGCAGGAACACCAGGTCTCCCTCAGACTGGAAGGCCGGCCTGCAGCTCCTCTCAATGTCCTCGACCAGCCCCAGCATGCCCACCACTGGAGTGGGATAGACCGACTCACCGCGGGTCTCGTTGTAGAGGCTCACATTCCCGCTGACCACAGGGGCCTTGAGCTCCCGACAGGCCCGTGCCATGCCACGGATGCACTCCTTCAACTGATAGTAGATGTCGGGGCGCTCAGGGTTGCCAAAGTTCAGACAGTCGGTGAGGGCCACGGGCTCGGCGCCACTGCACACGAGGTTGCGCGCCGCCTCGGCTACGGCAATGGCACCACCAACATAAGGGTCGAGGTAACAGTAGCGACCGTTGCCATCAATGGTCAGGGCGATGCCCCTGTTCGTCCCTTTGAGGCGCAGCACCGCGGCGTCGCCGCCGGGTGGCACCACGGTGTTCGTCTGCACCAGATGGTCGTACTGGCGGTACACAGACTCCTTGCTGGCGATGTTCGGCGAAGAGAGCAACCGCAGCAGGACTTCCCCGCACTCCTCGAGCGAGAGGTCGGGGATGGAGTCCAGGTCGAGGGACTGCACCTGCTTCAGCCAGGCCGGCTTGTGGGTGCGCAAGCGGTACGAGGGCGGCGAAATCAGCAACTCCACCGGCACGTCTGCCACCACCGTCTTGCCCTCTTTGACCCTTGCCCGCCCGTCCGAGGTGACCCGGCCGATGATGTCACAGCGCAGATCCCAGTGCTGGAAGAGCTTCCTCACCTTGTCCTCGCAACCCTGCTTCACCACCACCAGCATGCGCTCCTGGGACTCCGAGAGCATGACCTCGTAGGGGGTCATCCCCTCCTCGCGGCGAGGGGCCTTGAGCACGTCTATCTCTATACCGCCCCCACCCCTGCTGGCGGATTCCACCGAGGAGCTGGTGAGGCCAGCGGCGCCCAGGTCCTGCATCCCCACGACCCAGTCGGTCTTCGCCAGTTCCACACAGGCCTCGATCAGCAGTTTCTCCAGGAAGGGATTGCCCACCTGCACCGCTGAACGAAGCTCGCGCTGCTCCTCAAAGGTGCGTGAGGCAAGGCCGGAGGCACCGTGCAGGCCATCACGACCGGTGTCCGCGCCAACCAGCATCAGCGAGTTGCCCTCGCCGCTGGCCTTTGCCCGCACCAGCCTCCCCGCCGGTGCTATGCCCACGCACATGGCGTTGACCAGCGGATTGGCCGAATACGAAGGGGAAAAGCACACCTCTCCCGCCACATCGGGTATCCCCAGGCAGTTGCCATAGCTGGCGATGCCACCCACGACACCATTGAACAAGTAGCGGTTACGCGGCTCGCTCAGCGGCCCGAAGCGGAGGGAGTTGAGCAGGGCGACAGGGTAGGCCCCCATGGTGAAGATGTCGCGGACGATGCCGCCTACTCCGGTGGCTGCCCCCTGGAAGGGCTCAATGGCCGAGGGGTGGTTGTGTGACTCAACCTTCATCACCACCACCATGCCATCGCCGATGTCCACCACACCGGCGTTCTCCTCGCCGGGCCTGCAGAGCACCCTCCTCCCCATGGACGGAAACAGCTTTAGCAGGGCACGGGAGTGCTTATAGCCGCAGTGCTCGCTCCACAACGCACCGAACATGCCCAGCTCCACCGGAGTGGGCTCCCGGCCCAGCTTCTCCACGATGAGTTGGTACTCCGCCTCGCTCAGGGCAATCTCATCCAGGACTTCCTTCGTGACTGGCACCTTAAGCTCTTCTGCCTTTCAACCGGGCAGCCCCGGCGTCAATCAACGACTGGAACAGGAGACTTCCGTCGGTGCCGCCGAGGAGGACCTCCACGGCGCGCTCCGGGTGCGGCATCATACCCAGGACATTGCCCCGCTTGTTGACGATGCCCGCTATGTTGCGCAGGGAGCCGTTCGGGTTGGCCTCCGCAGTGACCTCACCCGCGGCGCTACAGTAGCGGAAGACCACCCTGTCCTCACGCTCCAGCATGTCCAGCGTCTCCGCATCCGCATAGTAGTTGCCGTCATAGTGGGAGATGGGGATGCGGAGCACATGTCCTGGGGAGCAACGGGAGGTGAAAGGAAGCCGGTTGCTTTCCGTCCTCAGGTTGACCCACTGGCAGCGGAACTCCAGATGATTGTTGGTCAGCAGGGCGCCAGGGAGCAACCCCGCCTCGCACAGGATCTGGAAGCCGTTACAGATGCCGAAGACGAAGCCGCCCCTCTCGGCGAACTCGGCCACGGCCTGCATCACCGGAGAGAACCGGGCGATGGCGCCGGGGCGCAGGTAGTCACCATAGGAAAACCCCCCGGGGAGGATGACACAGTCGAAGCCGGAGAGGTCGGTCTCCCTGTGCCAGATATAGGACACCTCCTGGCCCAGGACGCTGCCCAGCGCATGGTGGCAGTCCCTATCGCTCCAGGTCCCAGGGAAGACGATAACGCCGAATTTCATGGCGATGCGTGGGCTCTAACCATCAGGTGCTCTCTCCAGCGCACGGAAAGAGAGGCCATCTAAGGGTGCGGCTCGTAGGCGCGCACGCCGTACTTATTCTCGTAGCTCTTGCATGCCGGGCAGACCGCCCGGTCAATGTTCTTCACGAACCAGTAGTCGAAGCCCTTCTGATGCTTTCTGGCATTCGTGCACACGGGGCAGGTGGAGTCACAGAAGGCAGCCAGCTTCTCCCTGACTGGGGATAGTTTTTCCACCATGTGGTTACGCCTCACTTCCCCGACAGCAACTCGGTGACCACGGCGTTTATCTCTCGCCCGTCGGCCATACCCTTGAGCTCGGCGACCAACTTGGGCATGACCTTGCCCTTGTCCTGGGGCCCCTTGGCGCCCGTGGCGGTGATGGCGGCGCGGGCAGCGGCCACGACCTCGTCGCGGGTCATCTGGCGCGGCAGATATGCCTGCAACATCTCCATCTCCGCCCGCTCCTTTGCCACCAGGTCGTCGCGCTGGCCCTGCTTGAAGGCCTCGATGCTCTCCTGGCGCTGCTTGACCTCCTTGACGATGACGCCGAGTATCGCAGGGTCATCGAGAGGAGCACCCTTGGCCATCTCGGCATACTTCACCGCCGAGATGGCGAGCCTCAGCACGGAGGTCCGAACCTTGTCCCCCTTGCGCAGCGCTTCCTTCAGGTCCTCCCGCAGCTTATCCTCTAGTCCCATCTATACACTCACGCTTGCTTCAAGATAACTGGCTATAGCCTAGCCTCGAGAGGCCTTGCGTCTCTTTGCCGCAGCCTTCTTCTTGCGCCTCACGCTGGGCTTCTCGAAGTACTCGCGGCGGCGGTACTCGGCCAGAACGCCCTCCTGCTGCACCTTCTTATTGAAGCGCTTGAGCAGGCTCTCGAAGCTCTCGTTCTCAGACGCGATCACATCTGACACATGGCATCCCTCCTCTCTTGACGGAAAAACAGGCGCACTGCTCCGTATTTGGGTCTGCCCAAACACCGCGAATTCTAGTCTCGCGCCCGAAAAGTGTCAAGGAACGGATGGGGGCGCTCAATGCCGAAGAATTCCAGTGCGTTGCGCGTGGTCTCGGCGGCCACGACCGACATGTCCAGTCCCTTTATCTCCGACACTGCTCCCAGCGACCTGACGATGTCCCTCACTCTGGAGGTATACCTGACCTCCCGTCCATAGTCCACCGGACAGTCGGTCTCCAGCAGCAGGCGGGAGAGGGGCGCCTCCTTGACCGCCCTGCGGTGCTCCTGGTGGTACTCCGCAGCCGGGGTGGCGGAGATAAAGTACCCCTCAGCTACCAGCTCAGCCAGAACGCTGGAGAAGCCGGTGAACCAGTGGAACACCACTCTGGTCACCCCTGAGTGCTGGACCAGTGCGAGGCTGTCCTTCCAGGCATACCGGCTATGAAAGGAGACTGGCTTCTCGTGCCTCTTCGCCAGCGCCAGCAGGTCACGCAACACCGCCTGTTGCACATCCTTCCCCGCCAGCGTCCTCACCCGCTTGTCATAGTCCAGCCCGACCTCGCCCACGGCCACCGCCAGGCCGAGGTGGTCCTCGATGAAGCCCAGCGACTCCTGCAGAGTTGGGAGCTCCCTCGATATCTCCCAGGGATGGAGTCCAAGCGCAGGATAGACGGTGCCGGGGTACTTGTGGGCCAACTCCAGCACCCTGTAGTTGGACTCGTAGCCCGTGCCCACAGCGACCACAGCCACCAGGCCCAACCGTCGGGCCTCGCCAAGGGCGCCCTCAACATCCTCCAGTTGGTCCAGGTGTGCATGGGTATCAACAAGACGGTACAAGGTCATGCTCCCGACGCCTTTCATCGCAAGGTAGGGACCACCACAGGGGCCACGCCAGCATGGTAGTGTAGAACAGCTTGGCCCTGCTCTGCCACTTCGCCGGGCTCAGTCAGCTTTGGCACCTTGCCGTGTCGGGGTGGTTCTGGTACATTAATAGCTGCGCGGGCCGTTAGCTCAGTTGGCAGAGCAGCAGACTTTTAATCTGTTGGTCGCAGGTTCGAGTCCTGCACGGCCTACTAACGAGGTAATAGTATTACCATCCGCAGGTCGGCATCCCGCGCGCATGCCCAGTCGTCCCCTACCGGTTCTGGCAGTATTGTTACCTTTCGGCTGTCGCAGCGATAGAATGGCGTGACTTATCAGGGATATGACCCACCCCCGCGGCGCACCGAACCAACGCGTTGCCTTCTTGTGGACTCCCGATTACTAATGTGACTCCGTGTCTTCGCTTTGGCCGTCAGGCCCAGTGATCTCGTCAAAGAACGTCTCCCACTTATCCTTGAGTATCCGCCGTGGGAACGATAGGCTCTGGCCATCAGCGCGCTTGCGGAGGTACTGACTGACAGACAGGTCGTCTAGGGTAGGGTCGGAGAGCTTGCCTCGGAGGACAACCGCTGGAGGCTCACGCTGGGCCCAAGTCAACAGCCACTCTAGGTCGCCTATGGACATCAGCTGAAACCGCCCCGCATCGACTCCTTCTTCCTGCAACTCTGCTCGTATGAGGTCGGCAGTGAGCGCCTCTGGGTACCAAGGCTCCAGGGTGACGATGGCGGGCACGATCTCGCTTACCCCTGATGACGCTAAGCCTGCCGAACCATCAAGAATGTCCCGAATCTTGGCTGGCAACTTCCTGGCCGTCTGGGCCAATTCCCGGCGCACGCGGTTCATCACCTCGTCCCTTTCTGTCGTGGTCCGGACCATCTTCGGCAAGCGTGATGAGCGAAACTCCATGGCGAGGCCAATGCCTTGTCCTAGCACTGTCCAATCCGGGCCATGTCTGACCGGGCTTCCATATGCAGGCTCCTGGTACACCGTCGACTGGTTCAGTGCCTTTCGAAGGATGATTCCTCCGTACTCTTGGAAGGCATAACCAAACCAGTCGGTAAAGAGGTGCTGGCCGCAAGTATCAAGAGCCTCCACCAAGTCATAGTAGATGCCCTTAGTGATCCGATGGATCAACAATCTGGGTATAGGGACACACAAACGCCCGTCGGGGAGGATGACGACCGGGCGGCTGACTAAGGGGTTGAAAGTCCACTTCCCCGCTCCTGGGGCCCCTTTCTCCTCTTCTAGGCAGAGGTTTCGAAACGTTAGGAAGTCGGCAGCGGCCGTCTTGAGGAAGGCATCGATCTTCTCTGCAGTGAGGAATGGCTTGAGCTTTTCCACCTTGGTTCCTTCCAGAAAGCCTCGCGTAAATGAGGCGTAGTGAAGCGCCCCAGAGTAGAATGCCAACCCAATCTTCACAAACTCTTGGATGCTGAGTCCAGTCTTGCTCTGGAAGACACCTGGTACGTCCAACGAAGGGTTGGCTGGGTTCGTCTCCGTCAAGATTGTTAGATACCTGGGAATGAGGTCACCCAACTGCTCTTGGTAGGGGAACTGTTCGTAGGCAACTCGGACCAATGTCATGATGCCGGATCCCAGAAAAGGATCCTCTACGTTGTTCCAATTGTTCGCCAGGGCTATCACGTCTTTCCCGGACACTGAACTCCCTCCAGCCCGAGGGTGGTTCCTGATGGCCAGCCGTACGACGGCGGCCAACCCATGGTGGGTGACCAGGGCGTGTCGCGTCCGCGGAAACCCGGCGACGGTGTCTGTAAAGGACTCTTGATGGAGAGTTTCGTTATTCTTGTCCATGTATTGGCTGGCCGCCGCGCACTTCAGAACGACCTCTACGGGGTCATACTGCTGGACCTGGGTGCGAAAGCAGCCGAGGGGGACCATTGGTTCTGTCACGTCACGGACTCCCGACACAAACGGCATATAGAGATATTCCCTGAGTAGGGCAGCTTGGGCCTCATTCGTACTCAATGATGATGGCAATTGCTGCCGCAATCTCATCCAGTACACCAGACGATAAGGTCCCCAATTTCCTCACGAAGCGCTCGGTGTCTACACCTCGAACCTGCAGGCTGTCGACCGCTGAGACGTACGTCAGCCCGTTCGAGGCATCAGGGTCTACTTTCACATGCCAGAAGTTGCCGGCAAACGAATTCTGCCATTTCGTTATGGGCACTATCACCTTAATCGGCAGTATGCCCACAGCGTCCGAGCTTACCACGACCGCAGGACGCGTTTTCTTAATCTCGGTGCCCACTGTGGGGTCGAAGTTGACCAACCAGACCTCACCGCGTTCCGGAGAAGGAGGTTTAGTATTCAATGACGTCACCTCCCTGTATCTCCTTCCTTTCTACGTCCTGCTCATAGTGTCTGGCCATCCTCTTAGCCTGCTCGGCAAGAATGCGCCGCCTTTTCTCCAGCGGCAGCCTCATGAAGGCACGGCGCTCGATTACAGAAAGCGGTTCTTCCAATGGCACTGAATCCCCTAGCATCCTCTTGGCATCTTGCTGGCTTATCAGACCCTCGCCGAGCAACCGCAGTACATTTCTCTCTAACCAGTGCGGCTTCTCAGATGGCAGTTGGAGCGGCTCATGCCTCCTCCAGCTGCGCCTGTTGACCTCAACGCACCATCTCTTGTAGTAAGACTCCGTGATGATGTTCAGGTCGCGAAGCCGGTACAGCAGCGCTTGAATGCTCAGGCCGAATTGCTTCTTGAGAAGGACGAGTTCCTCTGACTGAATAAGCGCTCGCTTGGGCCCAACCGCCTGGAGCAGCTTCGCAGCAGGGGCCAACAAGGCCCCGCCAAAGCGGAAAGCCGCCTTCTCTTCATCAAGGCCTTCAGAGACGTCCAGCACGAGATGGCCTAGTTCATGGGCAAGGTTGAGCCGTTGGCGTTCACCCGGCACTCCACTTCTGGTGACGATCGCGGCTGCCTTAGCCTTGCGTTCTTCGTCGTAGGCAACGGCAGCAATACCGTCGAATCTCTCGCTGGCTTCGACTTCCAATACAGTGATGAAGTGATCCTCCAGGGTGTAGGTGAAGTCAGCAATTGGATTGCGTCCCAGTTGCCACATATCACGGAGCCGGTCTGCAGCAGCTTCAGTTTCCTCTATATCTCGGACGGGCAACTTTCGTATCGGTATCGCAGAGCCATCTGTTTGGCCGACTAGCTCCTGCAGGCGGACTCGCTCCTCCAGTGCTTGCTCGACAATGCTTTCCACCCTGGTCTGATCCCTTTGTAGCAGACCTGATGCTTTACGGTAAGCGACAAACTCCACAGTCAGAGTTGGCTCGCACAAAAGGTCGGCGGCCTTGACACCCAATGTGGCAGCCAGCTTACTCAGGACTACGGGAGACGGTTGTGCCTTGTCAAGCTCATACTTTGAGAGGGCTTGCTTCGTAACTATGCCCCCCATCTTGGCCGCCAGGGCATCCAGAGAAAGGTTCCGGGACATGCGGTATTGTCGTAAACGTCGGCCGATCATGGCTCTCTCCTGCTCTTCGTTTTCCATCTCTCAGTTGACAACAATATCGTATTGGGAGCCTGTTGTCAACCGCATCAATGCCTCGGCCAATATCCGAGTTGCATTAGATTATTGCCTTGAGGGCGAGATGGTGACTAGGAGTTGCCTCACCGATGGAATAAGCGGCTTCATCTGGAACGACAGTTCGGGAACTGTCCAAGACGGCCTACCAAACGCAACTATTCGACACCAAAAGGCCGAGACTTTCTTCGAGCTTGCCTTCCCCCAGCATTCACCAATCGCTCGACTGATTCCGATTCGAGTTCTGTGTCCTGCGTTTGGCTTGTGGGTAAGTGCTTTGAGAAAGCAAGAACGCGGCCCTTGTGCAAGGGCCGCGTTCCATAGCTACAAAACTGACCTCAGGCCTTGCCGATTCTGAACACCTTGGTCCCGCACTTGGGGCATGCGCCTTGAGTCGCCGGCCTCTTGTTTTTGAGCGTGACCTGCCTTGGATTCTTGACCTCCACCTTCTTCCTGCACTTGAAACAATACGCTTGCATTCTCACCTCCGTCTTGTATTGACCAAAGGTTATCACCTTGCTGGTCATGAGTCAATAGGTCGGTCAGACAAGCAATCCGTCACGTCGTTCGGGGTTTGGACCAGCGCCCTCCGTCATCCTGTCTCTGTGGGTGTCGACAGAATGACAGCCTTGCGTTTCTGGACGCCCCCATGTTGCTTGCAGTGGCCATGGTGTAGGGTATAATATGCTTTCGTTTCCCCCGGGGATGACCGAAAATGGCTACGCGAGAGCTGAAACACATGGCCGTTGCCGAGGTGGAGCGCCACCGCCCCAGGCTGGTGGAGCTGAGCCAGCGTATCCACTCTCACCCCGAGCTCGGCTTCCAAGAGTTCAAGGCCGCGGAATGGGTGGCCGAGTACCTGGAGAGAGAGGGCTTCCGGGTGGAACGCGGCCTCTGCGGAATGCCCACCGCGCTCAGAGCCCGCTATGGCAGCGTGGAGCCAGCCATCGCGCTCATCGCCGAGTACGACGCGCTGCCGGAGCTGGGACACGGCTGCGGCCACAACATCATCGCCGCTGCCGCCGTGGGCGCTGCAGTCGCCAGCAAGAGGGCGGTGGACGAGCTGGGAGGCACCGTGGTGGTGCTCGGCACCCCGGCAGAAGAGCTCTACGGCGGCAAGGCGATAATGGTGGAGCAGGGTGCGTTCGCCGGCCTGAATGCCGCCCTGATGGTACACCCGGGAAGGAGGAATGCCGCCACGGCGCAGACCCTGGCCTGCGTCTCCCTGGACGTAGAGTTCTTTGGCCGCGAGGCCCATGCCGCGGCCAATCCAGAACAGGGGATAAACGCGCTGGAGGCCATGTTGCTGTCCTTCAACGCCATCAACTCGTTGCGCCAGCACATCAGGGGGAAAGCCAGGGTGCACGGCATCATCACCGACGGCGGCAAGGCGGCAAACGTCGTCCCAAGGCACAGTGCGGGCACCTTCCTGGTCCGTGCCGACGACCAGGGCTATCTTGAAGAACTCAAGGCCAAAGTATTACACTGTTTCACGGCTGCCGCCCTGGCCACAGGGGCCCGACTGGAGCACCGCTGGGGCGAGAGGGTCTTCGCCTGCCTGCGGAGCAATCAGGTGCTGGCCGGACTCTTCGCCGTCAACCTGGAGAGCCTAGGACGCAAGGTGGAACCGCTGGACTTGAGCTGGGGTGTGGGCAGCACCGACATGGGAAACGTCAGCCAGGTAGTACCCGCGATCCACCCCTCCATAGCCATCGCGCCACTGGAGGTCACGCTGCATTCGCCGGAGTTCGCCCGCGCCGCTGCCTCGGAGCAGGGCGAACTGGGGCTGCTGGACTCGGCCAAGGCACTGGCGATGACCGTGGTTGACCTCCTGGACCAGCCGGGGCTGCTGGAGCGTGTCCGGGCTGAGTTCAGCAATGCTGGCGCCGCGCCCCTGACGTCTTCGGAGACCCGGTGCTGCGGGCAGGGTTAGGCTGTATGAGGTATAGCGACCAAGAGGGGTCTTCTATGCACCAATACAATCCATTATACGGAGGGCGGCGGGGATGAAGATAGCTGTGGACGCCATGGGGGGCGACCTGGGGCCGAAGGAGATAGTCAAGGGCGCCGTCGAAGCAGCGCAGAGGGGCACCCACATCATCCTTGTGGGCGACGAGGGCGTCATAGAGCCGTTACTCGAAGACTATTCCGCCAACTCGCACGTCTCGGTGGTCCATGCCCCGGAGGTGATCGGCTTTGCCGAGTCGCCGACCAGGGCAGTGAAGCGCAAGCACCACTCCTCCATAGTCGCCGGGATAGACCTGGTGAAGAAAGGAGGGGCTTCCGCCTTCGTCTCTGCGGGCAGCACGGGCGCGGTGGTCTCGGCGGCGATACTGAACCTGGGCAGGCTGAGGGGGGTGCCACGCCCGGCACTGGCGGTGCTCTTCCCCACCATGGAGGGTACAGCGCTGGTGCTGGACATAGGGGCGAACTCCGACTGCAAGCCACAGTTCCTGGTCGGCTTTGCCCACCTGGGACACACCTACGCCGCCAACGCGCTGCGCATACCGCATCCGAGGGTCGGCCTGCTGAGCAACGGCGAGGAGTCGGTCAAGGGGAACCGCCTGGTGCGCCAGGCTCACAAGATACTCGAGGGAAGCAAGCTCAATTTCATCGGCAACGTCGAGGGTAAAGACATCGTCAGGGGCATCGCTGATGTGGTGGTGACCGATGGTTTCACCGGCAACACGGTGCTGAAGGCCATCGAAGGCTTCGGGGAGCTGATCTTCCAGATGCTGAAGCGTTCTCTTAACGGCAGGAGCCCGAGCTCCATGCCCTCGTCTGCGGGTTCTCTCTCCTCGGCAGCCTTCAAGATGGTAGTGGAGGACATGACCAAGAGGCTGGACTGGAGCGAACATGGCGGCGCCATACTCCTGGGGGTGAAGGGAAGCGTGGTTGTAGCACACGGTCGCAGCAGCGCCAAGGCCATCACCAATGCCATCCGCATGGCCAGGGTGGCGGCCGACCGGTTGCCAGATTTGAATTGAGGTGTACTTGTGGCCAAGTTGATTGAACTGAACGACGACAACTTCGAGCACGCGGTGCTCAAGTCGGCGGTGCCGGTGCTGGTGGACTTCTGGGCCGAGTGGTGCTCTCCGTGCCGCATGATGACCCCCATCCTGGAGAACCTGGCGAAGCAGTACGACGGGGTGGTGTTCGGCAAGCTGAACGTGGACAGCGGGCGGAAGACGGCCACCCAGTACAGTATCCGAAGCATCCCCGCGCTTCTCCTGTTCAAGGACGGTAAGCCAATGCGCCAGTTCGTGGGCTTCATGTCGGAGAAGGAACTCAATCGGAAACTGGAGGCGGCGCTGGAGGAATGAAGGCCAGACCGGTACCGGTCGCCATCGTGGACGACAGCAGCGGCGGGAAATGCGACGCCCGGTGTGGGACGGACTGGTCCCAGGCCGAATCGCGGGAAAGTGCCAGCAGGGCTCTCAGGGCCAGGTTCGGCGACCGGGTAAAGCTGGCTTTCTTCGACATAGCACAGGCGGAGACCCTTCCCCCGCCGGGGCTGCTGCACCGGATCCGCGCTCAGGGCTTCTCCCTGCCCCTCCTGGCCATTGACGGAGAACCCAGGATAGCAGGATACTTTGACATCAGGATGGTCTCTGACGTCGTGGAAGCAGAGCTAGAGATGCGCAATGAGTAAGAATACCACTGCCAAAACCGATTACCAGGTCATCATCGTTGGCGGCGGCCCTGCAGGGCTGGCCGCCGGCATCTACTGCTCACGGGGGCGGCTGGATACACTGCTCATCGAGAAGATGGCCATGGGCGGCCAGATAGTCAACGCAGAGAAGGTGGAGAACTACCCTGGCTTCCCCCAGGGGATAAGCGGCCTGGAACTGGGTGAACTGATGCACAAACAGGCGCTCCAGTACGGCTTGAAGACGCTCTCCGCCGAGGTGACCGGCCTGGAGGTCGAGGGGGAGTACAAGGTAGTGCGGACTACTGCCAGCGACTTCCGTTGCCAGGCCGTGATCCTGGCCAGCGGTTCCGAGCGGGGCAAGCTGGGGGTACCCGGGGAGGAGCGTCTGCTGGGCAGGGGCGTGTCCTACTGCGCTACCTGCGACGGGGCCTTCTTCCAGAACGAGGCCGTGGCCGTCATAGGTGGTGGCAACGCGGCCATAAGCGAGGCCATCGCCCTGACCCGGCACGCTCGTAGAGTGGTCGTCATTCATCGGCGCAACGAGTTGCGGGCCACCAAGGTGCTACAGGAGCAGGCCTTCGCCGAGCCGAAGCTCCAGTTCATCTGGGATACCGTGGTGGAGGAGGTGGCCGGAGAGGAGCGGGTGGAGAAGCTGAGGCTGCGCAACGTGAAGACCGGGGAAATGTCCTGGCTCGAGGTCAGCGGGGTCTTCGTGGCCACCGGATTGCTGCCGAACACCCAGTACCTCAAGGGACTGCTGGAACTCGACCAGCAAGGGCACATCATCACCAACGAGGTCATGGAGACGAAGCTGCCGGGCGTATTTGCTGCGGGAGACGTGCGGCACAACTCCGCCAAGCAGTCCATCGCAGCGGCAGGCGATGGGGCCACTGCCGCGCTCTCCGCAGAGAGGTTCATCACAGAGCGGAGGTAACGAGATTGAAGATTGTCCTGCTTCAGGACGTGCACAACGTGGGGCGGGCCGGCGAGGTCAAGAACGTGGCCGACGGCTACGCGAGGAACTATTTAATGCCCAGAGGCCTGGCACTGCAGGCCACGCCCGGGGCGGTGAAGGTGGCCGAGATGCAGAAGAGGGCGGCTGCCCTGCGACAGGCCAGGACCGAGGTTGAGCTGGCGGAACTGGCGGCAAACATCGAGGGCAAAGTGGTCGAGGTGGTGGTCAAGGCCGGTGCCAAGGAGCGCATCTACGGCTCGGTCACCTCCAGGGACATCGCCCAGGCGTTGGCGGAGCTGACAGGCTTCGATATTGACAAGAAGCGCGTGGAGATGGAGAAGCCGATCCATGAACTGGGGACCTTCACGGCCACGGTGAAGCTATCCGCCAGCCTGGCCCCAAAAGTCACCATCAACGTGAAACGGGAGTAGCGGTGCTCCCGGTAAAGGACTGCTTGCTCGGGGGTAAGTAGCCTTGGTCGAGGAGAGGATGCCCCCTCACGACGAGGCGGCTGAAGAGGCGGTACTGGGCTCCCTGCTCATAGACCCCGAGGCCGTCTTCACTGTCGCCACCCTGTTGAAGGGCGAAGACTTCTTCGTGCCCCGAAACCGGCTGGCCTACGAGGCCTGCCTTTCCCTCTACAGCCGCAACGAGGCCATCAACCAGGTCACGGTGGCCCAGGAACTGGCACGCCGCGGGCTGCTGGCGGAAGCTGGTGGGGCAGCACACCTGAGCCATGTGGTTTCCACGGTGCCCACCTCGCTGCATGCAGAGTACTATGCGCAGATAGTGACACGGCTGGCCCTGATGCGGAACCTCATCAATGCCGCGGGCCAGATCGCCAGGATAGGCTATGAGTCTGGCCCCGACCCGGACGCCGCCCTGGCACAGGCCGAGGAGATGCTGTTCCAGTTGCGCCGGGGACGCATCTCCCGCGATTTCGTGCCCATCCGCGAGGTGCTGGACAAGTACTTCGAGGACGGTGGACCCGGGGTGCGGCAGCGGCTGGAGCACATCCCCTTCATACTTACCGGGTTCCCTGCCATGGACGAGTTGCTGGGAGGGTTCCAACGCTCCGACCTGATCATAATCGGCGCCCGCCCCAGCATCGGCAAGACCAGCCTTGCCCTGACGATAGCGAGGAACGCCGCTGTGGTGCAGGGCGCCTGCGTGGCCTTCCTCAGCATGGAGATGAGCCGGGAGTCCCTGGTGCAGCGCCTCATCGCTGCCGAGGCCGACGTAGACTCTCACCGGCTGCGCCTGGGACACCTCTCTGCTGTAGAGGAGAAAAAGGTGGTGGACGCCACCGGCGTGCTCTCCGAGGTGCCGTTCTTTATCGATGACTCGCCGCAACTGCGGGTGGTGGAGATGAGGAGCAAGGTGCGACGGCTCCACAACGAACGCGGGGTGGACCTGGTGGTGCTCGACTACCTCCAGTTGGTGCAGGGCGACGCCAGGACAAGGTCCGAGAACCGGGTCCAGGAGATGAGCGAGATTACACGCTCCCTGAAGGCCCTGGCACGAGAGCTGGACGTGCCGGTGTGCGTGGTATCGCAGTTGAGCCGTGCGGTCATAGGGCGTGGCTCCCAT
Source organism: Chloroflexota bacterium (assembly GCA_040754215.1). Taxonomy (GTDB): domain Bacteria; phylum Chloroflexota; class Dehalococcoidia; order JACPPY01; family JACPPY01; genus JBFMDE01. The sequence continues at coordinate 14,797 of JBFMDE010000006.1, read as the reverse complement.
CGGCCGCAGCTTTCAGACCTCAGGGAGAGCGGCAGCATCGAGCAGGACGCGGACGTGGTGCTCTTCATCCACCGCGATGACTACTACATCACCGCCGAGGAGTGGAGCCGGGAGCACGACCTGAGCAAGGAGCCCTACCCCAGGGGCATTGCCGACATCATAGTGGCCAAGCACCGCAACGGTCCCATCGGCGAGGCCAAGCTCCGCTTCATGAGCCGCACTGCCAGGTTCTGCAACATCGAGGCTGAAGAGCAGGTAGCCGGGTAGGCACACCAGAAAGGCTACAGCGGATGACGACCAGGTTGTCGAAGAGGGCGTTCCCGGGATTTCCCGCCCATGGGCGGTTCACCCCGATACACAACGTGTTCTTCGCTGCGGTGCTCCCCGAAATCGAGGACCTCGCCGAGCTGAAGGTCACACTGCACCTGCTCTGGGTGCTGTACGAGAAGAAAGGGTATCCCCGCTTCGTGACCCGGCGGCAGCTCCTTGCCGACGCACCCCTGGTGCAGGGCATGGGGAGCGAGGGGACGCCTGCAGCGGAAGCGCTGGGGCAAGCCCTGGAGCTGGCAGTCAAACGGGGCACCCTGCTGCACCTGCGCCTGAAGAGAGGTGACGAGGACGAAGACCTATACTTCCTCAACACCGAGGCGGACAGGCGCGCCGTGGAGCGGATAGAGAGTGGTGAGCTCCAGTTGGCGGACTTCGCCATGCCGGCAGCGCCACCCGATGGTGGAGTTGAGAGGCGCGACATCTTCTCACTGTACGAAGCGAATATCGGCCTGCTCACCCCCATCATTGCTGAGGAGCTCAAGGAGGCGGAGAAACTGTACCCTGTGGAATGGATAGAGGACGCTTTTCGCGAGGCGGTGTCACTGAACAAGCGCAGTTGGAGATATATCGCCCGCATCCTGGAACGCTGGTCCACTGAAGGTAAAGACCGTGGAAAGTCTCGGCAATATACTGAAAAGACAGACCCGGACAAGTACATCCGGGGCAAATACGGGCGCCTCGTCAGAAGGCGTTGAGGCACAGCCCCCGTGCCCCCTGTGCAAGGGGGTTGGTTTCATCCACCCCCGTGCCTCCTCAGGCCAGCCCGACTTTTCCCGGGTGGTAGCCTGCCGCTGCCTGGGTGAAGAGCTGGAGAAGGAACGCCAGGCCTCCCTTGAGCGGTACAGCAACCTCGGCCCGCTGTCGCGCATGACCTTCGAGACCTTCGATACCCGCGGCATCGGCCTTCCTCTAGAGCAGCAGCAGAATCTGGAGGCGGCGCTGCGGGAGGCCCAAGAGTATGCGCGGAACCCCCAAGGCTGGCTGGTGTTCCAGGGGGGCAACGGCTGCGGCAAGACGCACCTGGCTGCAGCCATCGGCAACTACCAGCTCAAGAGGGGCAAGCCGGTGCTGTTCGTCTCCACAGCCGACCTCCTGGACCACCTGAGGTCCACCTTCAGCCCGGAGAGCCAGGTCTCCTATGATGAGCTGTTCGAGCGGGTGAGGAATGCGCCCCTGCTCATCCTGGATGACCTGGGGGAGCACTCGGCCACCCCGTGGGCCCGGGAGAAGCTCTACCAGATAATAAACCACCGCTATAACACCCGCCTGCCCACAGTGGTTACCACCTGTCTCTCCCTGGACGAGATTGAGCCGCGCATCAGCTCGCGCATGGTGGACCCGCGGGTGAGCAATGTGTTCAACATCATCGCACCCGACCTCCGCAGCGACCTGAAGCTGGCTAAGGGCAGGAGGGTCGGGCCGCGCCGCCGCACCAGACCAGACTGAGGCACAGCCGCCACCGCCCCGCTCAAAGGCAAGACGAGGGCTACAGATTTGCACAGGGGCGCACTTTTTCAGTAATATAGGCACTGCCAGATAGAAGGTCGTTGACCATGGTAGACCTACCAGTACTGGTGCTCAACCAGAATTACGAACCCCTGAACATCTGCCGGGTGCGGCGTGCCCTTGTGTTGATGCTGCGGGGCAAGGCCGAAGCACTGGAGAACGGCTATGGAATGCTCCACTGCTCCCTGGGCTTCTTCGACCTGCCCTCGGTAGTGCGGCTGGTGTACATGGTCAAGCGACCCCGTCTTCGTAGACGCATAACCAGGGCGGAGATATTCAGCCGGGACAAGTACACCTGCCAGTACTGCGGACGGGAGACCCGGGACCTGACGCTGGATCACGTGCTACCGCGGCGGCGTGGCGGGCAGCACAAGTGGGAGAACGTGGTCAGCGCCTGTCCTCCCTGCAACCACCGCAAGGCGGGCCGCACCCCCGTAGAGGCCGGGATGTACCTCGTCAGGCCACCACAGCCCCCCAGGGACGGCGACTTCTTCATCCCCTACCACTACCTGCGTAGCCGTCAGGAGTGGCAGAAGTACGTGCACCTGCCCCGCGGGAGCTAGTGTGAGGTCCCAATAAATCCCCCCTCCCCCTAACTCCCTTAACTCCCTCCCGCCAGGGGAGGGAGAATAATGCAACTTGATACTGCCCTTGTCAGGTAGGAGACTCAGGAGCTTTGCGCGGGAGGCCGTTGCGGTGCCTCTCCGGCCGGCGTTGCGGCCCCCTTCCTCTTGCGTCGCGGGCGACGGCGCCTGCGCTGGGGCCCCTGCTGGGCAGCCGGCTTCTCCCCGGCAGAAGGCTTCCCTTCGACACCCGGCTCCTCCCCGGCAGCGCGCCTGGCCGCCGGCTGTGCCGGCGGTCTCACCTGCTCCAGGGACAGCTCCGCCGTGGCACCGCTCTCCGTCTCCACCAGCACCGTCTCCCTCAAGGGGCTGGTCTCGACCACGGTGACCTCACCCAGCGAGGTGCTGACCTTCTGTCCGGGGGCAGGCATCTTCTCCCTTATTGAGCGGTAGAAGTCAACCTCATAGTTCAGGCAGCAGAGGAGCCGACCGCAGACACCGGATATCTTGGTCGGGTTCAATGGCAGGCTCTGCTCCTTGGCCATCTTGATGGAAACCGGGGCCAACTCGGTGAGAAATGTGGCACAGCACAGGGGTCTGCCACAGCGGCCCATACCCCCGATGAGCTTGGCTCCATCTCGCGGGCCGGTCTGGCGGAGCTCCACCCGCATCTTGAGCACGCCACCCAGCCGCTTCACCAGCTCGCGAAAGTCCACCCTCTCCTCGGAGCGGAAGAAGATGGTCACGTGGTTTGCCTCGAGGTCGCAGTCGGCGGCGATCACCTTCATTGGGAGGTTCATCTCCCTGGCCAGCTCCCCGCACTTCGCCAGGGCCTCGCGCTCCCTCAGCCGGATGTCCGAGGCCTGCTCTATGTCCTCCTGAGTGGCCTTCCGCGTCACCGGTTTCAGGGGCTCGGTTATGCCGCTGGATATCACCTGGTCCGGAGCGATGACCACCTGGGCCAGCGCCGGCCCGCGGGGACTGTCAACTACCACCCACTCGCCCACGTGAAACTCCAGCCCTGCCGGGTCGAAGTAGTACACACGGCCCGCCTGCTTGAAGCGCACTCCCACTACGCTCGTCATCTCCTGCCCACCCTGTTCCCCGAAGCTGAGTGCGCCGCCTGGCCCACGGCCTTCTTCGGCATGTTGAGCATCAGCATCTCCAACACCAGCCTTGGGCTGGCATTGACGGCCAACTGTTCCTTTGCCTCCTGCACCCCCACCAAGGCGTCACGCACCTCGGCGGTGGTGAGCACGGCCGCATGCATGGCCAGGTCCGACTCACAGTCAATGTTGGTTATGGCGGCGGGGCATCCCGCCTTGACCAGCAGCAGGTCACGCCACCAGCAGGCCCACAGGTCCAGCAACTGCTCCAGGGCCTCACGGGACTGCTCCAGGTGGCGCAGCCACCCTGCGGCCAGAGCGAAGCGCTCCTCGTAGCCCATGGCGGTCACACCCACAAGTGTAGCGAGGTCCTGCCTGCGCTGCTCCAGTAGCTCACCGTCCTTCAGCGCGCTGAGGGCCCACCCCAGGCAACCCCCTGAGAGCCGTGCCAGCAGGTCCGCCTTCCCTACCTCCACCCCGTAGTGGCGCACCAGCAGCTCCCTGGAGGACGCGGCAGGAAGGGGCTTCAACTCCAGCCTCTGGCAGCGCGACACCACAGTGGGCAGGAGCGCCTGCTCCCGCGCCGTCAGGAGAAGGAGCAGCACCCTCGGGGGCGGCTCCTCCAGTGTCTTGAGCAGGCAGTTTGCCGCCTCCGTGGACAGGCGCTCAGCCCCGTCCACGATGAACACCTTGTGCCTGCCCTCATAGGGGGGCGTGCTGGCCAGCCGTTGAAGCTCCCTGATGTCGTCTATGCTCACCTCCATGCGGGGCCTGCCCCGGGACGTGGCCTCAACCGCGGTTACGGAGACGACCCTGAGGTCGGCATGTTTCCCTGAAGCGATGCGGAGGCAGGAGCGGCACTGGCCACAGGGGGGACCTTCGCCCTCACAGTTCACCGCCTGGGCCAGGCCCAGCGCCAGGGTCATCTTGCCCACATGCGGCGGCCCAACTACGAGGTAGGCATGGGACAGCCTGCCGTCCCGCAGGCTGCGCCGCAGGAAATCAACCACCCTTTCCTGGCCCAGCAGTTGCCACGCCATCACTGCCTCAGACGCTATCACGTAACATCAGGTCCTCGTAGCTCTCCCTGCGCCGTATCAGCCGTGCCTTCCCATCCTGCACCATCACCATGGCCGGGCGGGGGACGGCATTGTAGTTGGAGGCCATGGCTGGCGCATAGGCGCCGCTGACCGGTACCGCCACGATGTCGCCCGCCTTCACAGGCGGCAGCATTACGTCCTTCACCAGGATGTCTCCGGACTCACAGAAGCGGCCGGCGAGCGTCACCCGCTCCGTCCCCGGCTGGTCCGCCTTGTTGGCCAGCAGGGCCTCATACCCGGCCTCGTACAGGGCCGGGCGGATGTTGTCGCCCATTCCTCCGTCCACGCAGACGTACCTGCGCACCCCGGGGATGTCCTTCACCGAGCCCAGGGTATAGAGCGCCACGCCCGCCTGCCCCACGATGCCGCGCCCCGGCTCCAGCACCAGCCTGGGGGGTGCCAGCCCCAGGGCACCACAGAGTGCCAGCACCCGTGAGGTGATGGCCTCGGCATAGCGTGATACCGGGGGTGCCGGCGTCTCCACGAGGTACTGCACGGCAAAGCCGCCGCCGGGGCTGAACTCCATGAGCTCGAAACCCGCCTGCGGCGGGCACATCCCAGCGGCGAAACGGAGCACCAGCTCAGTCGCCTCCAGGAAAGGCTCGACCTCAAAGACCTGGGAGCCGATGTGGCAGTGGAGGCCCACCAGCTTCAGGCCGGGGGCAGAGGCCGCCTGCCGCATCGCCTCTTCCGCCTGCCCGCCCGCCAGAGGGAAGCCGAACTTGCTGTCGGCGACGCCCGTGGCGATGTGGGCGTGGGTATGCGGGTCCACCCCGGGGTTCAGGCGCAGCAGGATGTCCTGGGTTTTGCCTGCCCTCCGGGCGGCCTCGTTGAGCAACTCCAGCTCATGGAAGTTGTCCACCACCACGCGGCCGACGCTATAAGCCAGGGCCTGTTCCAGCTCCGCCCGCGACTTGTTGTTGCCGTGGAAGTATATTCTCTCGGCAGGGAACTGCACCGACTGGGCGACCGCAAGCTCTCCCCCCGAGACCACGTCCAGCCCGAGGTTCTCGGAGGCCAGCATGGCGACCAGCGCAGGGTTGAGGAAGGCCTTGGAGGCATAGATGACCCGGGTATCGGGATAGCGCCTGCCGAACTCCTCCCTGAACTCGGAGCACTTGCGGCGCAGCGTGGCCTCGTCGAAGAGGTACAGCGGCGTGCCGAAGCGTGCCGCCAGCTCCACGGTGTCGCATCCGCCGATGCGCAGACGGCCCCTGGCATCCACCTTCGCGGTCAAGGGGAAGACCGTGAGCAAAGCTCTGTTACCGGCGTCCGAACGGCTCATATGCTCCCACTCGGGGCGGATGCACCCTCCCGGAACCGGCAGACGACAGCAGTGGGGCCGATGCGGTCAGCGCCTCAGGCCACCCGAGGTAGCAGTGGACAAGCAGTGGCCCGCGTATCCGCCACTCAGTTGTCCGCTGCCCCTCTGGAGGGACGGACTATGGTCTCCCACCCGTCCCCTTTCCCGAGGCCCCGACTAAAGTCGGGGTCAGCTTCCAGGGCCAGGCTCCCGGTGACGGGGCACCGCAGGGCCAGCCCGATGCACCTGAGAAGGTCCCACTCCGACATACTGCCCGGTTTCCTCGATGGGCGTATCTAAACCCCCGCTACTTCATCACTTCTACGAGTGCGCAGCGTTTAGATTAACCAATACTTTACCACGCAGGACAAGCCCCAGCAAGCCCATCGGAGGACGCTGTTTGACACGGCGTCGCCTTCCTCCCTACAATGTGGCGTGAGCCCGATGTACCAGAAGACCACCCTTGACAACGGGCTGCGCCTCATCACCAGTTACTATTCCCATACCCGCTCCGTATGCCTGGCCGCGTTCCTGGCAGCGGGGCCACGGTACGAGAAACCAGCAGAGGCCGGCATCTCCCACTTCGTGGAGCACCTGTGCTTCAAGGGCACGGAGCGGTACCCCTCGTCCCAGGCCGTCTCCGAGGCCATAGAGGGCGTGGGGGGGCTGCTGAACGGCGGCACCGACAAGGAGGCCACCGTGTACTGGTGTAAGGTGGCGCAGGACCATTTCTCGCTGGCACTGGACGTGCTCAGCGAGCTGGTGTGCCACCCACGGATGGACCCCGAGGATACCGAGCGCGAGCGCCCGGTCATCATCGAGGAGCTGAACATGTGCTGGGACTCTCCCCAACACCGGGTGGACGTGCTGGCCGATGAGCTTGTCTGGCCCGGTCAGCCGCTGGGGAGGGAGATAGCGGGCACCAGGGAAACGGTCTCTGCATTGAGCCACCGCACGATGCTGGAGTACCTGGCGCAGCGCTACCTGCCGAACAACGCGGTCATCGCCGTGGCAGGAAACATCGACCAGGGCGAAGCGGAAGAGGCCATCGCCAGGGCCTTCGCTTCCTGGGGGCGACAGGAGTCCCCACCCGGTCTCCCCACCGATGACACCCAGGACGCGCCCAGACTGCGCGTCGAGCACCGCCCGATAGAGCAGGCAAACCTCTGCCTGGCAGTGCGCGGGGTCTCTGCGGTGCACCCCGACCGCTTCAACATTGACCTGTTGAACGCCGTCCTGGGGGAAGGGATGAGCAGCCGGCTCTTCGCGGAGATACGCGAGCGGCGAGGGCTGGCCTACGACATCCACAGCGCTGTCAGCCACTTCAGCGACTCCGGCTCGCTGAACGTCTACGCCGGCGTGGACCCGCGGCGGCTGAGCGACGCCGTGGCCGCCATACTGGAGCAACTGGCCCGGCTCAAGGAGGACGTCACGGAGGCGGATATGGCCAAGGCCAGGGAGATGTCAAAGGGCCGGCTGCTGCTGCGCATGGAGGATACCCGGAACGTGGTCTCCTGGCTGGGAAGCCAGGAGCTCATCACCAACCAGATACTGACCCCGGAGGATGTGGTCTCCATAGTTGACCGGGTCACTGCGGAGGACCTGAAACGAGTGGCGCGGGAGTTCCTGGTCGGGGACAGGCTGAGCCTGGCCGTGGTGGGGCCGGTGAAGGACAAGGACCTCGAGGAAGGCCTGCTGAAGCTATAGATGAAAGGGGGGTAGCCCCGACAGGTCGGGGCTACCCCCCTGGCGTCCGTGAGTTAACCTCTAGTACTCGGGGGGCATGGGTGGGGCGGGGTGCTTCTCCTTCTCCGGTATGTCGGCCACCAGCGCCTCGGTGGTGAGTATCATCACCGCGATGCTGGACGCGTTCTCCAGGGCGGTGCGGGTCACCTTGGCCGGGTCAATGATGCCCTTCTGCACCATGTCCCCGTACTCGTCCTTGGCCGCGTCATAGCCAATGCCCTTCTTGGCCGTCTTTTTCACCTCGTCAACCACCACCGAGCCTTCCTTGCCGGCATTGGTGGCGATCCAGCGCAGTGGCTCCAGCACCGCCTTCTTGACGATCTGTGCGCCGGTCTGCTCGTCGCCCGCCAGCTTCATCTTATCCAGGGTCGAGCTGGCGCTGATCAGGGCCACGCCGCCGCCGGGCAGGATCCCCTCCTCCACCGCCGCTCTGGTAGCGGAGAGGGCATCCTCCACGCGGTGCTTCTTCTCCTTGAGCTCGACCTCGGTGGCAGCCCCCACCTTGATCACTGCCACGCCACCGGCCAGCTTGGCCAAGCGCTCCTGGAGCTTCTCCCGGTCGAAGTCGGAGGTGGTCTCCTCGACCTGGGCCTTGATCTGCTTGATGCGGGCCTTGATGGCCTCGTCAGAGCCCTTGCCCTCGACTATGGTGGTGTTGTCCTTGTCGGCTACCACCTTGCGCGCCCGGCCCAGGTCGCTCACCTGCACCGAGTCGAGCTTGCGCCCGACCTCCTCGGAGATGACCTTGCCGCCGGTGAGGATAGCCATATCCTCGAGCATGGCCTTGCGCCTGTCGCCGAAGCCCGGCGCCTTCACCGCCAGGCAGTTCAGGGTGCCACGCAGCTTGTTGACCACCAGGGTGGCCAGGGCCTCGCCCTCCACGTCCTCGCAGATTATCACCACGTTCTTGGACACCTGCAGGATCTTCTCCAGCGCGGGCAGGATGTCGGCCACGGCGGAGACCTTCTTGTCCGTGATGAGGATGTAGGGGTCCTCGATGACCGTCTCCATGCGCTCGGCATTGGTGATGAAGTAGGCGCTGATGTAGCCGCGGTCGAACTGCATCCCCTCCACATACTCGGTCTCGTACTTTATGCCCTTGGACTCCTCGACGGTGATCACACCATCCTTGCCCACCTTCTCCATCACCTCGGCGATGAGGTTGCCGATCTCCGTGTCAACAGCGGAGATGGTGGCCACCTGCGCCACCTGCTCCTTGCCCCCCACCGGGATGGCCATCTTCTTCAGTTCCTCCACCAGGCGGGCCACTGCCTTCTCCACGCCACGCTTCAGGGACATGGCGTCCGCGCCGGCGGCGATGTTCTTGAAGCCCTCATTGACGATAGCCTGGGCGAGGACGGTGGCCGTGCTTGTGCCGTCACCGCACTTGTCGTTGGTCTTGGTGGCGGCCTCCTTGACCAGCTGCGCTCCCATGTTCTCCAGCGGGTCGGGGAGGTCGATCTCCTTGGCGATGCTCACGCCGTCGTTTATCACCGAGGGCGGCCCGAACTTCTTGTCCAGGGCCACCGGACGGCCCTTGGGGCCCAGCGTTACCCTAACGGCGTCGGCCAGGGTATCCACACCCTTCTTCAGGGCACGCCTGGCCTCTTCACCGAAAACTGTCTGTTTTGCCATTCTTCCTCCTTTCTTATGACTTCTGTGGTCGAGTCTGCTATTTGCCCTTTATGGCGAGGATGTCGCTCTCACGAAGGATGACGTACTCTTCGTCATCAAGCTTGATCTCGGTCCCTGCGTACTTGGCGTAGATCACCTTGTCGCCCTTCTTGACCTCCAGGGGCACGCGGTTGCCCTTGTCGTCCACACGGCCCGGCCCCACCGCTACCACCTGTCCCTCCTGAGGCTTCTCCTTTGCCGTGTCAGGGAGAACGATCCCGCCCTTGGTGACCTCCTCCCTGGGCAGGGGCTTTATCAGCACCCGGTCTGCCAGAGGCTGGACTTTGATCGCCATCGCTTACCCTCCTTTCCTCAATAGTCGTCCAATACAAGAGCCAAATTTTTAGCACTCTCGCGCTGAGAGTGCTAGCCAATGATAGCGCAACGGTGGCCGCTATTGCAAGGCCACTGAATGGAGTCTAAGGGAAATCAAAGGCAATGAGAGGAGATGGCATGGCACGACACGGCACCGTAGAGCCATGTTCTGCCTTCTGGGTGCCAGGGTCATCGCTTGACCGTGGTACACTATACCGTGTAAGCTTGGGCCATGAAGAGGAGAGGGCGAGTCCGGCAGAAGTGGGATGGGCGGCGGGTGCGGGCGCTGCGCCAGCACCTGGGGCTGACGCAGGCGGAGTTGGCCGAGGAGCTGGGAGTGAGGCAGCAGACGGTCAGTGACTGGGAGGTGGGCCTCTACCAGCCACGGGGCGCCTCGCGCACGGTGCTCGGCCTAGTGGCGGACCGCGCCGGGTTCGGGTATCAGGCAGGTGGCGAGGAGGGGTAGAGGGAGCACGAGGTCTGCCAGCTTTTTTTGTCGGCCGTGATACACGTTAACGGGTATTGGTTCCGTGTTGAGGGCCGAAGAGGAGAGATGAAGGTCACTGAAGCGATGCTCTCTGCGCTGTGGCAGCGCGGAGGCTTGCTGGGCAAGGCGCTGCTCACCACGGAGGGCCGGCGGGTGCGCGTGCTCCATCCGGGGACCCCGGATGATGGCCGAGGGCCGGACTTCATCGGCGCCGCCATTGCCTGGGAGGATGGGGCGGAGGCACGCGGTGACATAGAGTTGCACGCCGAGTCGCAGGGATGGCGCCAGCACGGTCACCACCGCGACCCGCGGTACAACAGCGTGATGCTGCACGTGGTGTTCCGCCATAACTCAAGGGGACGGACGATGCTGGAGGACGGCAAGGTGGTGCCCGTGGTGCCGCTGGAGCAGTGCCTGGGCCAGGGTGCAGCGGCCCGGGTGGCTGCCCTTGCCATGTTGCCGCTCCCCGAGCCCAGGTGCTACTTCCTGGCGGAGCGCACGGAAGAGGGAAGGTTGTGCCAGATGTTGGGTGTCCTGGGAGAGGAGAGGTTCCGTGCAAAGGCCGGCGCCTTCTCTGTGGCCTTCGGACACCTCGGGCATGGGCAGGCGCTGTATGCCGGCATCATGGTGGCACTGGGGTATGCCGAGAACAAGGCGGCCTGCTCCGAGCTGGCCTTTCGCCTGCCCCTTGTCGCCCTCAAGGAGCCACGCGGCGTTGCAGAGAGGCAGGCCTTGCTGCTGGGCATGGCCGGACTGCTTCCCTCCCAGCGGCGCAACCGCGGCGGTGACGACCGGTACGCCGCAGGGCTAGAGCGGACATGGCGGAGGCGGAGGGTGGGCGACCCGATGCGCGAGGGGCAGTGGGAGTTCTTCCGCGTGCGGCCTGCCAACTACCCCACCCGAAGGCTGGCCGCCATGGGCCACCTGCTCGGCAGGTGGCACGGAGGGCCGGTGGCGTGGCTGCTGGACCTGGTGGAACGGGCGGCCAGGGAGGGCAGCGTCTCAGCGCTGGAGGCTGGCCTGGTGGTACCAGAGGATGACTACTGGTCGGGGCACCATGACTTCGGGCTGAGGTGTGAGCCCAGCGCCCTGGTAGGGCGGGGCCGGGCAGCAGAAATAGCGGTCAATGTGCTGCTCCCCTTTGTCCTCGCCTGTGGCATGGCCTGGGGACAGGCGGCCCTGGCAGACACAGTGCTGGAGCTATACCACAGCCACCCGGCGCTGGCTGAGAACCGCATCAGCAGACGGCTGGGGGCGCGACTCTGGGGCCATACTCGAAGGCCTGTGCTCCGGGCATCGCAGCAGCAGGGGCTTGTGCACCTGCGACACACGTTCTGCGTCCTGGGGAGGTGCCGGGTCTGCCCGCTCTTACGTGAAGCCGAGGCTGGCGGAGACATCCAGGCCGAGCCCTGAGGTACCTGCCTGGAGGCGGTAGAAGCCGCAGGCGGCGACCATGGCCGCATTGTCGGTGCAGAGTACGGGTGGGGGGAAGAGCACCCCGATATGTCGGGGGGAAATCCGGCACAGCCTCTCGCGCAGCGCACTGTTGGCGGCGACGCCGCCGACAAGCATTATCTGCGCCGCTCCATGCCTCAGCGCCGCGTCCACCGTCTTGGTCGCCAGGACCTCCACCACCGCCTCCTGGAAGGCAGCGGCGACGTCCTGCGCGGAGAAGCCCGGCACCCCTCCCTCGCGGCGTACCAGGTGTACCAGCGCCGTCTTGAGCCCGCTGAAGCTGAAGTCGTCCGTCCCCTTGAGCCAGGCCCGGGGCAGGGGAGGGTGGGGTTGGGCGCCCTTCGCCGCCTCCTGGATGGCGGGGCCGCCCGGATAGCCCAGCCCCAGTATCCGAGCTGCCTTGTCGAAGGCCTCGCCGGCAGCGTCGTCCCTCGTCCGGCCCAGCTTGAGGTAGTCGCCGTGTCCCCTCATGAGCAGGAGGTCGCTATGGCCCCCAGAGACGATGAGACAGAGGGCGGGGAATATTGGGGGCTCCTGGCGCCCCAGCCAGTTGGCGTAGATGTGTGCCTCAAGGTGGTTGACGCCGACCAGGGGCAAGCCATGCGCCATGGCCAGTGCCTTGGCGAAGTTCGCCCCCACCAGGAGCGAGCCGACGAGCCCCGGCCCCACGGTGACAGCGATGGCGGAGAGGTCCTTCCAGCGCACGCCGGCCTGCTCCATGGCCTGCCTCGTAATGGGGACGATGCTGAGCAGGTGCTGGCGTGAGGCCACCTCCGGCACTATGCCGCCATAGCGGGCGTGGATGTCCACCTGCGAGGCGATGACGTTGGACAGGAGGTGCTTCCCCTCGGCCACCACCGCAGCCGCGGTCTCGTCGCAGGAGGTCTCGATACCCAGGACCTTCATGGTGTTGATATTGTACTATAGTTCCCTTGACAGGAGGCACTGCCGAAGCTTTACAGGCCCTTTCGCCCTCTGCTATGATAGATTCGAACCACAGGGTGGAGGACTGTTGGGCATTAGTGCTGTATACGTAGTACTGTTCGTCATCTGCCTGGCCCTTGCCGCGTTCTTCTGCAGCGCCGAGACCGCCTTCATCAGCAGGCAAAAGCTGCGCATCCAGCACTTGGCGCGCACTACCGGCCGCAGGGCGGAGTTGGTGGCCAAGATAATGGCCCACCCGGAGCGGTTCCTGGCCACGGTGTTGCTGGCAATCAACTTCTTCGAGTCCGCCGTTGCCACGCTGGGCACAGTGATCGCCGTGTCGCTGTGGGGCGCCAACTTGGGCGCGGCCATAGCTACCATCGCCATAACGGTGCTCACGCTGGTGTTCGCCGAGTACATACCGAAGAGCCTGGCGGCGCGCTTCGGCGAGCGCATCGCGCTGGCCTATGCTCGCCCCATGGAGTTGGCCATGTTCCTGTTGTGGCCATTCGTCTTCCTGTTAAACCACATCGGCATGAGATTCACCAAGACCGCCAAAGCAGAGGAGCTCCGGCCGACCTTGAGCGAAGAGGAGTTCCGCACCGCCATCACCGTCGGGGAGGAGGAGGGCGTGCTGGAGGACACCCAGGCGGAGATGATACACAAGGTGTTCGAGTTCGGCGACCGCCCGGTGCGGGAGGCGATGACCCCCAGGACTGAGACCGCCTTCGTGGAGAAGGGCACGAAGCTCGACGAGTTCCTCAAACAGTACCCCACCGCTCCGTACACCCGCTTCCCCGTCTACCAGGACAGCCGAGACAACGTGGTGGGCACCCTGTCCATAAAGGACGTGCTGATTGCGCAGGCCGAGGGCTCGGCAGACGGCGACACGCCGGTGGACAAGCTGGTGCGCCCTGTTATGTTCGTCCCTGAGACCAAGCGCATGGGGGAGCTGCTGGCGGAGATGCAGGACGAGGGACAGCAGATGGCAGTGGTCATAGATGAGTTCGGTGGAGCTGCGGGCATCGTGACCATGGAGCAGATAGTGGAGGAGATAGTGGGCAGCCTTGGCGACGAGCTGGCAGGGGCGGGAAAGGAATACCAGGCCGTTGGCGAGAACACCTTCCTGGTCGAAGGCGGGCTGAGAGTAGAGGACGCCAACGAGGAGCTGGGCCTGGAGCTGCCGGATGGGGACTACGAGACGGTGGCCGGGTTCATCCTGCATCGCCTGGGGCACATACCCAGGGAGGGCGAGCAACTGGCCTACAAGGGACTGAAGATGGTGGTCAGCGAGATGCGGGGGATGAAGATAGAGCGCATCATGTTCACCAAGGCAGGGCCGAGCCCGAAGGCAGTGCCACCGACACAGGGCAAGGAGCCTGGTGAGACACCCTGAGGAAGCGAGGGCGCAGCGCCTGCGGGTGCGGTTTGCCCGTGGCAAGGAACTGGCCTTCATCTCACACCTCGACCTGATGCGCTTCTGGGAGCGAGCCCTGCGGCGGGCTGGCTTACCTCTGGCCTATTCGCAGGGGTTCACCCCGCACCCGCGCCTCTCACTGGCCGCTCCTCTGGCACTGGGGGTCACCAGCGAAGCCGAGCTCATGGATGTGTACCTCACCCGCTGGGTATCCCCCCACAACTTCCTGCACTCGCTGCGCCAACAACTGCCGCCAGGGATACAACTGCTGGAGGCGAACACGATACCGCCGACGGTCCCCTCCTTGCAGTCACAGGTGCGCTTCGCCGAATACCATGTGGTGGCGGAGAGGAAGGGCAGCCCGGAGGATGTTCCTGCCGCGCTCAGCAAGCTCCTCGCCGCCAGGACCTTCATGTGGCAGCATGCCAGGGACACCGGCGTCCGCTCCTATGACCTCCGGGCATTGGTCAGCGACCTGTGGCTGGTGAACTGCGAGGACAACGAGGCGGTGCTGGGGATGAGGCTACGCTGCGACCCCGGTGGCGCCGGACGGCCGGAGCAGGTGCTTTCGGCCCTGGGTTTCCCCGGCCTTCCCCGGTCAATCCACCGCACCAGGCTGATACTGGAGGCACCCCGGGGGCAGAAGCGATGACCGGGTCCGGGTCCCGCCTTGCGGGCAATGAACCCTCCCTCGACCCCTCGAGGCAGAAGAAGGCCAGGGACTACGCCAGGTCGAGCCGGGCGCTATTCTTCGTTGACCTGGCCCTCAGCGGAGCGGTCCTCGTCGCCCTCATCCTCACCGGGCTTTCTTCGGGAGCAGGGAACATGCTGGCGTGGGCGCCGCGGCCGTTGGCCGCCGTGGTCTACTTCA